>JALHNR010000004.1 GCA_022843525.1 Methylocystis sp.
CGCCGAGCTGTTTGGTCACCGCGATTTCGTATTCGTGGATCATCAAACCCTCGCGATGCCGGGGAATGCGCCGGTCGGCAGCACGCCGTCCTCGCCGAAACGCAGGCGGCAGTCGTTATCCTTGCGGCCGCAGCGGTCGAACGCCGCGGTGGTCGCCACGCCCTGGGCTGTGAAGGCCGCGGCGCCGGCGTAGGGACACGGGAAAACCACGGGGTAGACGTAGCCGTCGGGGTGCGCCTGGGCATGGGTCGGCGAGTAGTAGCGATACCGGCGCGTGCAGGTGTCACGCACGAACTGACGACCTGGCAGCAGCTTGCCTTCCTGGTCGAACGAGGCCGACAGCTCCCATTCGATGAAAATCGGGTTCTCGTCGCTCTTGCGCTCGATGCGGTAGATGTCGGGGCCGCTATAGGCGGTCGGATCCGGCTCGGTGCCGCTGTCGAGGAAGCGCGCGAAGGTGCGAACCCGGCTCAGCCCGCAGCCGGCCAGATCGCCATAGGTGTTGACGAGGGACTGGATGAAGTCGTCGGAATTGGCGATCGTCAGCTTGGGCTGGGGCAACACGCCGCCCGAATTGCTCTCGAAGCCCTCGGTCTTGATGTCGACGGCGGTATAGGCCTGTCCGCCGAAGGTGATCGGGTTACCGTCGCTCTGCGCGGCCTGAACAAAATAATAGGTTCCGGCCCCCGCACTCGTGGCGTCGAGCCGATACAGGAAGATCTCGGCGCCAGGAGTCAGCGACTGGGAAACCGCGGAGAGGGTCATAGGCACCTATCTAATGAAGTGCCAATTATAAGTCAATACTGACTTATGTTTCAAGTCCGAAGTATTGCTCAAAGGTCGCGGTGATCGAATGAGCTTCATCCTTGCCGCGAGCGACCTTGGTGCAGGTCCATTTCCGAATGTCGCCCTCGTCCACGTCATAGTAGAACGGAATGCAGCCCTTCTTGGCCTTGAGCCAGTTCTGGATGGTCAGCGCGTCCGCGGCCAGCAGCGTGTCCCAGGTCAGCGAGACGACGTCCTTGACGCTGTTGATGCCATCTTCGAGCTCTTGGGTGTAGCCGTCGCCGAACTCCGCCTTCTTGGTCTTGAAGGTGGTGTCGATCTTGGTGCCGGGGCTCTGGCGCAGCGGAGGCGCAAATGTGTCGAGTGCCATAATTACCTCCGTTTGCCGCTCAGCAGCCCGTTCGGCCGCATCTGGGTGCGCAATTCTGCGGCCATCATGCTCTTTACGGAATCGTTAACCGCCTTGGCGATCGTGGCGCCCATGCGCTCGTGATCCGCCTGCGACGCGCCGGGGCTGCCCTGCACCGAAACCTGAATGGTCGGCGCAATGGTGGCGCCGCCGCCGCCATACTGCTTGGCGAGGTTCTCCGGCCAGTCGATCTGCTCGCCCTTCTTGGCGATGATCGGAATCTCGTCGCCGGCGAGGGTCATGCCGCGGCTGCCGGTATGGAACCGGGGTGCGCCCGAGAACACCGACATATCGATCATTCGCATCGAAGCGTTCTGACCCGCGATGCCGCCCGAATGGTGCTGAGAAAGCATGGCCGGCCCGCTCGGTCCGCCGAGCGAGAAGCCGCCGCCGCCCATGGCGCCGCCGAGGATCCCGCCGAACAGGTTCGACATGGCCGATCGGATACCAATCCGGACGATATCGGTGATGATCGAATCCGCCAGGCTCTTGAAATCAGCCTTCCCGGTCACGACCATCTTGGCCAGGCTGTCCGAGAAGCCGTCGATCCAGCCGACCGCGGACTTCTCCAGGTTGGAGGAGAAATCGCGGTAGTTCTGCAGCATCTTGCCCAGCGGAGCGTTGCTGAAGGCCTGGGCCTGCTTGGCGGCAATCTCGCGCGCGGCCCGCACTTCGGCGTCGACACGCTCCTGCGAGCCCACGGCATACTCGTTAACCCGCAACCGGATCTGGCGAATCTCCTCATTCAGGGCCGCGTCGCGTGCCTGACCTTCACCCATCAGGCCGCGCTCGACGATCTTGATCTTCTCCTGCGCCGCCATGTCGGCCGACTGAAGTTCCAGCGTGCGCTGCATCGCGACAGCCGCCTTGGCTCTGGCAAGGAACTCATCGGCCTGCGTCTGATTCCAGACGCCGGTATTGACCGCGGTGGTTGCGGCCAGCTTTTCGTTCTCGAACTCGCGCAGCATGGCGTAATAGCTCGAGGAAAACTTGAACTTCTTCTCCTCGTCGAGCCGCTGCTCCATGTCGGCCTTGCGCTGCGCCAGCGTGACATCCTGGATGCCCTGCTTGGCGATCGCGGACTCAATCGCGGTGCGAGCCTTGCGGCGATCCGAGGATGTCTCCTCGGCGGCGTCGAGCTCCTTCAGATCCGCCAGGCGCTTGGCGTAGATCGGGTCGTCGGCGTTCCGGTTGGAATTACCAAAAGGGCCACTGCCCTCCTCGATCTTCCTGCGGCCGGCCGCGTAATTCGACAGCTTGCCGCCGCCGTCCTCGCGGGCTTCGCGGATCTTGGCCGCGATCTCCTTGGACCAGTCGTCCATGCCCTCGATGACGCGCGCCGCGTTTTCCTTCTGAATGCGCAGGCGAGCCTCTTCGGAGGCGCGCTGCTCATTCGGCGTCAGGCCCGCCGGGATCGGCACGCGCGAATCGTTGTCGTAGACCGACTTGTAGGGTTTACCCATCGAAGCGCCGGCCCAGGCCTTGAGGTCACCGACGGTGGAGATCTTCTTGAAGACGTCGGAGTTCGCCTTGATGGCATCTTCGAGCTGGGGAATTGACCGAACGAGGGTGTCGTCGGACTGGCTAAGCGCCGAGATAGCGCCGCCGCCGCCCAGAAAATGGGCGAGCTTCATGTTGGCGTCCGTGGCGTCCAGTCCCGCGTCGTTGAGCTGCCGGCCGTTCTGTTTGCGATACCATTCGACAGCCGCCTTCGACAGGTTTTCGTCGGTTCGCATCGCCAGCGCCTTGGTGCGATCAGTGTTCTCCCAATAGGTGCCGTCCTTGCGACTACCCATCGCGATGCCGCGGTTGATGTCGGGGCGCATTTCCTTGAGGAACTGAAGCCAGGTGCTTTCGATGAACTGGCCAAGCCCGGTCGCCGTGGAATTCGGGTTCTTGGCGAAGCGATTATTGCCGCTCTCGCTGGCGATAATGCGCTCATCGACCGAGCCATCCCGGCTGCCGCGGCTGGCATTGAACGAACGCATGCCGTTTGAGGCCAGCGACAGCCGGCTATTCAGGCCATCGACGGCCGGCAACACGGCGCCGAAGGCCTCTTTCATAGCATCGGCCGCGGTCTTGGCCGCGGTAGCCATTTCACCGAACTTGACGTTGATCTGCTGGATCGGGGTGAGCCCGCTCATGGAACCCTCCCTGACCGCGACGAACAATTTGTCCAGGTCGTTCTTGCTCGCGTTGGCGATCGTCGTGATGGCCTGCTGCGACTTCAGCAAAATGCGGTTCAGCTCGGCGTCGATCTGCCGCTGCTTACTCAGTTTGGCGGTGTATTCGTCGAAAATCTCCTGCTGCCTCAACAGCTCGTCGGTAGCAGCCTTGATATCCGCGTTGCTCAGCGGACCCGCGTAGTTACCCTTGGCGCGAGCTTCGTTGATCATGAACGCCATCTTGGCGTATTCGCCCGAGGCGCCCCCGAGCTCCGCGCGCAGACCGGCAACCGAGGACTTCATATCCTCAGTCTTGGCCTTGGCCTTTTCGATCATCTTGTCGATGTCGTCGACCTTGTCGATCTTGATCGGGCCGAGCGGCATCGCACGCAGCCTGTTGGCCGCTTCGCGCGACCTGACCTGACGATCCAGCATTTCCTTCTGGAACTGAGCATCCATCCCCAGCGCCGTCTTGTCGCCCAGCGAGCGCAGGGTGTTCTGACGGTCGATCTGCCACTGAATCTCTTCGATCTCCTGGTCATACATCGCCAGGCGCGCGGCGCGGCCTTCCGTCTGGTGAACCAGGGTCAACGCCTTATTGTCACCGTGCTCCTTCTGGATCGTCTTCAGCTTTTCGCCGTAGGCCTTTTCGCGCTCGTTCTGCTCCTTGTCGAAAGCGGTTCGGGTGGCGAGCAGACGCTCATCGAGTTCCTCGACCTGGGAACGCACAGCCGAGGCGATCTCGCGCTGCTGAAACTTCTCGCGAGCCTTGGAGATCTGCTCCTGCATCGCGTCGATTTCCTGGCGCGACTTCTGCCGCTGCCCCTCGGCAAACTCGCGATGTTCGGGCGTCAGGTTCATACTGTTGCCGGCGTGCTTGAGCTGTTCCTCGTCGACGTGCGACAGCGCCTTCCTGCGCTCCAAAAATTTCTCGGCGTTGGCGAGCTGCTTCTCGGACTGCGCGCCATATTCAATCATACTCTCGAAGGCGTCTTTTTGCTTATCGGCGAGCCACCCGAACTGAAAGGCAAGCGCAGCGATGATGCCGACCACCGGCAGGGCGGCCGAGCCGACAAACATCAGGGCCGATCCAAGCGCCGGCAGAATGCGCGCGCTGGCGCCGGCCGCAAGCCCGATCGCGGCAGTCGCGTCGGAGACCGAACGAACGCCCGCGACCGTGCCACCGAGACCCGCAAAGCCGCTTCGCATTTGTGCCAGATCAATTGCCGCCTTGGCGTATTCGGTCCGAATATTCCCGAACGCGCCCGTCATGGCCGAGCCGAATTTAATGAGGGTCGAAACCGCAAAGGCACTGCCGATCGCGACGCCGAGCGTGTAAAGCTCGCTGCGGAACTGAATTACCCAGCTGATGGCGCTGGAAATATGATTAACGACGGAGCCGAGCACCGCGCCGGCCTGCGTGGCGAGCGTGCTCATCACGTCGCCGTCGAGCATCGTGTTGATTTCCTTCAGCTTGGTCTTGATGACCTCGAAGAAACCTTCGCCCATCTTGAGTGCCAGGTTCTGCATCAAGGTGGTGGACTGCGAGATCATGCCGTTGAAGGTCTTCATCTGAGCCTGGGCGGCGCCGCCGAAGGTCAGTTCGAACTCGACCGCGAGGGCCGCCAGCGAAGACTTGGCGTCGAGCGTGCCCGAGCCGATGATATTGATCAGCTGACCGGTCGAGACGCCCATCGAGCGGGCGAGCAACTCCACGGCGCGCGGCACGGCCTCACCGAGCTGCTGCCGCAATTCTTCCATCTGGATGACGCCCTTACCGGACATCTGGGTGATAGCGACGGTGGCGCGCTTGAGTTGCTCGTCGCTGCCGCCGAATGCCGCGATCGAATCGAGCAGGCTTTTGAAGCCGCCGCTCAACGGATCCAGACCGGTCGACTTCATCTTGACGAAGGTGTCGGTCAGCGCTCCGAGCGTGAACGGAGCCTCTTTAGCGGCGTCGCGCAGGAACTTGACCGAGTTCGCGGCATCCTTGACCGGATCGACCGCCTTGGACATTCCCTTCAGCAGAAACTGCAGCTTCTCCATTTCGGCGTTGACCTTGACGATGTCGCCGACCCAGCCACCCATGATATTGCGAACACCGTCGAAGGCGATGCGAGCCATGCCGAGCGCGATGGAGACGTCGCGGATGGTGCCGAGAAACGAGACATTGACGTCGTTGAGACGCTCGACGGAACGAATGGTGCCACCGACATTGTTCCGGAATTGATTGACCGTCTCGCCCGCATGAATCATGCGGGACGTAAACGAGCCGTCTTCTAGTTCAATCTCGACCCGGATAGGCATCGGTTCTCATGTCTCCAATCGCATTCAGCAGCTTGATATTCATGACGGGTTTCCCCGGCACGGTAGAAGTCTCGATCTCAAAGACCGTGCCCATCTGAGCCGTCAGGCTCTCAAGCATGGCTTTGATCGACTCCCCGCTGTGCGAGTGGGCTGCGACCTGCAGTTCCCGGATGTCCTCTTCCGCAGCGATGCGGTCGATGTTCTTGTGCAGCATCCAGAACGTCCTGGCGGGTAATTCCAGGGCGTCCCGGTAGCCGATCGAGTAGAAATGCAGCAGCCGCGAAAAGAAGAAGCCGAAATCAACCGACTTGATCAGCTCGCCGTTGCCGCCAGCACGTTTCCCGCGCGCGCCGCCTCGGCGTTCTCCGCCTGCGCCTGCTTCTGGCCGTTGAGGCCGTGGGCGAGCTGCACCAGCTTGTTGAGCTGAAGCATGGTCATCTTCGTGAAGATGTCGTCCGGCATGGTCGGAAAGGCGCGTTGCAACATCTTCTTGGTGAGCCCGAGCTGACCAACCAGATCGTCCTCGGAAACGTTGTCGGCCGCTTCCTGCTCACGACTGTTCTTGATGAAATCGTCGACCGAGACCGGCTTCAGCTTGTGGTCTTCGCCGAAAATACGGATCACGATCTCTTCCTGGGCGACTTCGTCGAGGTCGAAATAGGTGACATTGGTCTTGTTGGCGGGTGCTTTGGACATGCGTTCCTGCTGTTAAAATAATGACTGCCAGCACGATCAGGCGCTGACAGTCATTACTGACTTATATTCCTGCCGAAGGCAAGAAGATTTTACGCCGTGGCCGTTTCATCGCCGACATAGAACAGGCGCTTGGTCGCGCTGTCCGGGTAGGCACTGAACTCGACCGGGAACAGACGCTCCTGATCCAGCTTGAAGGAGAACGACATCGCGCCGGCGGTCATTGCCAGCGGAATGACGAAATCCTCGGACGGGTCGGTCGGATCGTTCGCGATCGGGTGAAGCACGAGCTTGCGAGCCAGCGACAACAGCGAAATGCCGGCGCCGTTGGGGACCGAAACGCCCTTCTTGGTGACAGCGGTGCCGCCCGCAAGGACCGCGCCGGAGACGGTGACGTTCGCGCCGGTCGCGAAGGTCGCGGCCAGGGTGATGGCATTGCCGGCGGTGCCGGCGTCGTCCGCGGTAACGGTCAGGATAGCCGCGGCACCGGTCACGGTGATCCGGGACACCAGCGCGTTGATCGAGGCGTTGATGGCGTTCTTCATATTCTGCGCCGAGATCGCGAAGGTGGCGCCGATCGCGACGTGGTTGGCGTTGAGCGGCGCCGTCTTGAACGTGAAGTCCACGCCGTTGACGGTGACCTTGTCGCCGTCGACCGGAACCGCGGTCGAGAGGGTGACGGTGCCGCTGGCCTTGGTGCCGCCGTTCGAGAACAGCACGGCGCCCGGCATGATGCGGACCAGGTTCTCCAGGGTGGTTTCCGCGAGCGGAACCTTGGCCTTGCAGGACCGGCTCAGAATGTATTCGTTGATTTCGGAGTTGCCGAACTGGTCGACCATGACCTTCTTGGTCTGGGTCTCCACGGTCACTTCAACGCCGCCCTGGGTGTAGCCCAGATCGACGCCGTCGAAGGTCACCGAGCAGACGCCCAGCTTCACATTTTCAGTATTGGAGGGCATTGGATCAGATCCTTTTCCGAGCGCCGAGAATTACTGCCTTCTATTCTACGGCATATTGTTTCAAATACAAGTCAGAACTGACTTATATATTACGCCTCGTTTCTGGACAGGGCGCCCGAGGAGGCCAGGCGGACCACCCGGATATTGGTCGGCGGGGTCGTCATCTTGGGCCGACGGATATTGTAGAGCCGGTCTTTGCCGATACGGGTGATGGTGACATTATCGGACTGGTTGCAGCCCAGAACGTGGTAGGCCGAGCCGTCCTCGCCGACATAGAGCCCGACGTGCCCGCCACCGTTGCGGCTGAAGGTCAGAATATCGCCCAGCATCGCGACGCTCTGACGAATACCGACCGCGTCGGTGCCCCAGGACTTGGCCCAAAGCGGGGTCGCAGGCAAGGCCTTGGCGGCGCGCTTGGCCGCGACACCCATACCGAGGCCGCACCAGGGAATTCCATCGTTGGTGTAGACGTTGCGAACCCCGATCTCTTCAGCCCAGGCCATGATGACCGGATTGTTGCCTGGCCCAAGCACCTCTTTGGTGCCGTAGAGCTTGAGCATTTCAACCAGAATTCGCGGGCCGGGTTCGTTGGCGAGCCAGGCGTATTGGGCGGGAAGCGCGGTCATGAGAGCTCCTTTAGGGCTGGACATACGAGGTGACGAAATTCAGCGACCACTCGATGCTTCGCGAGGGGGTGTGCGGATAGACGATCGGCAGCTGGGCCGGGAAGATATGGTTGACCTTCATTTCCAGGGCGCCATCGAGGTCATAAAATTTACGGTTGAACATTTTCATGGACTGACCGACGCGCTTGGCCAGATCTTCCCCGGCCGCGTGCGTCGTCGAGCGGATGATCACCTGCAGCTTGCCGCGGTAGTAGTCGGGCAAATCAGGGTCGACCGGCGTTCCCGACAGCGGGTCGCGCAGCATGATGCCCTGCTGCACGTCGGCAGGCATCGAATGAACGAAAATATCGGTGGTGCGGGTGCCGAGACCGGCGTCTTCGAGCACCTTGGCGATCAGTTCGAGTTTCATTTCACTTCTGCCAGTTCTCGGTTGATGGCGGCGATCATCTGCTTCTGGATCTTGGGCATCATGTCGTCGACGGCGCGCTCCAGGAACTTGCTGCCGATGTCGCGGCCGGGATTGGCCGCTCGCTTGGCGATCGTTTCCGGACCGGGGTTCATGCTCTCGTAGTTCTCGTGAATCAGCATCGCGTAATTATCGACGTTGACGTCGCGCACGGTGCCACCCACCACGATCTCGACCCGCATGCGGCCGCGATCCTCGTAGCTCTTTTCCTTGCGAATGGAATCTTCGAGCTCCAGGTCGTCGACCGGCGTATTGAGTTTCGCCTCCTTGACGATCTTGTCGGCGCCGCGGTCCAGAATTTTGCGAGCCTGCTTCGGCACCCGGCCGGCCATTTCCTTCATCAGAAGCTGGAGCTCTTCGCAGCCGTAAACCTGAAGACCTACCCTCATGCCGGCCACACGTCGAAATCGACCTCGAAATGGTCGAGCTGCCCGCCGACGACGCTGAAGCGCTGCTCGATGCCGATCACGCGGAGCTTCAGGCCCTCGATCTCGAACCGGTCGCCCTGCCCGATCGTGACGGTTGCGGGGAACAGAATCTTGGTCTTCACGACGGTTTCTTCGGAGGCGCCGCGATCAGCCGAGCTGTCGGCGCGAACCGGCGTCTTCTGGGCCGAGGTCAGATTTCCGACCATGCCGCACGGCACCCGCACCGCGGCCGCGTAGTTGAATTCGCCGTAGATATTGCGCGTGCTCTTGCGCGAAAGCATGCCGAACTTGTTGGGGAGGAACATCAGACCTGCCTCGCGACGATGGCGTTCGCATTGGGGTGAAAAGCCTCGTTTCGGATGTCGGCGTAGGTCGGCAGGTCGGTATTGGAGGCGATGGAAATCTCGAGCCCGTGCATGGCCGAGGTGGTGTCATCGTGCCGGATCTGGGCGGTATCGACGCCGTGATCGGCCAGCGTCATCAGAACGGTGTCGTTGTAGAGCGCCAGAAGATTGTGCCGCCACGTCGAGCGAATGAAGCGCTTTGCCGGCCATTTGGCGTTGCGCCGGTCCTGAAAGGAAAACTGGACATCGGTGACGCCGGCGATCCGGTGCTGCATCAGGGCGGTGCGCAGCGGCAGGCGCTGGGCGCGGCCGGCGATCGAGACGCTCAAATAGGTGTCGCGCAGGGTCTTTTTCAGGAGCGCGATGTCGCGCTCGATCTGAAGCGCAAGCTCGCTCGTCAGGTGCGCGTCAAAATCGACAACGTGCGCGCTCAGCGCGTCCGAAAACTCTTCAGCGTCTGTGATGTTCAATTCGACGTTTGTCGCTGTGAGCGCTTGTTCTGCGATATCTTCCAAGGCATCGGTAATGTCGATCGCCTCGCCGACCAGGAACATGCTGCCCATGGTGTAGGCATCGGCGACGACCTTGGTCATCTGCTTCTGGGTGCCGAAGTCGTGCGAATCGAGTGCGCGGCTAAAGAGGATCTTCCAGCCGTCGATCAGCAGACCGTAGCGCTGGGCGCCGGCCTCTGCCGTGGTCGACATCAGGTGAGTGACGCTCATGCGCGGGTCGTCGTGATGCGATTGTTGAGAAACTGGGAGAGCAGATTGAGGGCCGCGCGCGAGATCGTGTCCTCGTCGAGCGGGCGAACCCCGGACTTGAACATGATCGAGCTCTCGCCGATCTTCTCGGAAAACACCCCGCCCCGACGGCGCGCCGTCAGCGGATCGTTGGCGCTGGCCAGGACGGCGTTCGCCTCGATCAACTGCGCGTGCGTCAGCGCATAGCGAAAATGCTCGGGATACTCAGCGAACGCCGTTGTCGTCATCAGTGGCCACATTCGCGGCGTGATGATGGACTGTTCGTCGTCCTCGATGCGGTCCTGAGCGTTGGACGTCGGCCACGGCACGCTGAAGCTCATCAGGGTGATGCGACGAAAGGCCTCCATCAGGGCGACCTCATGGTCGCCCTTCTCGGCGCCGACCCAGTAGACCAGATTGGGGATCGAGCTGGCGACATAGGCCGCGCCGGCCCGCGACAGGAAGGTGTTGCGGAGAAATTCCAGGCGAGCGACCGGAACAATACCGACGATCGTCTCCTGAATGAAGGTTTGGGAACCGACCGCAATGCTCAGCTCGATTGTGTATCCGCCGGGCAAGGCAAACACGGCTGCAGGCACGGTGATCGTGGTCGAAGTGCCCGTCAGGTTGGCGATAACGGTCGGGACGACGATTTCGTCGCCCCAACTGCCGGTCACGCGATAGGACAGCCCGGTCGGCGTGATCGGGTCACCGTCGTTATTCCAGAACGGAATTTCGACGACCGCGTCAGATCCGACCGGGAAGTTCTGCATTATTTCGCTCCGCTTTCGTCGTCGCTGACCACGATATGTTCAGCCTCGTTGGCAGCGGCGTTCTCGCCGGCTGCCTCGACGATTGCCGCGATCACTTCGACCTTGGCGCTTTCGTCGACGTTCGGGGCCGGCACGAATTTGTTCGCGGGCGGCGCCACGTAGGTCGGCTCACCGTTGGGGCCGACCGCGTTCGGGGTTTCGTCCCGAACCAGGACACGGGCGCTCTTCATGGCCTCTTCTTCGAGCCGGAGCTGCTCGGCCATCGCGGCGTCGCCGGCGGCGGCGCGGGCGGTGCGCTCCTCCTGAAGCCTCTCTTCCTGGATCTTGGCGAAGTGATTCTGCGCCTTGACGATCAGATGAATCAATTTCGGGATCGAGCGATCCTTGACGCTCCAGGGCTTGGCGATCAGCCGGAGACCGGCGATCCCTTCCAGCGTGGCGACGTTTTCGAGCTGCTCCTGAGTGTAGAAGACGCGCTTCACCGAATCGCCGGCGTCGAGGAACGCCTGCTTCTGTTCGGCATCCTTGTCGTCGTCGGTCATGCGCGCCATCGGCGCCACAACCTCGGTCGCCAGGCCGCGCCGGCTGGCAATTCGAGCGGCCGCGCCGCCCTGCCCCTGCGTCTCGCCGTCGGCGTCGGTCAGCTCGGTGACGACAAGCCCGGAAATTCGGTCGCAGATGTTGCGCGGTAGCGGGTCGATCGAGGTGCCGTCTTTGAACTGGTAGCCACAGAAGTCGCCGCTAAAGGCCTGCCAGCCGGGATTCTTGATGGTGATGAAGAACAATTTAGCCTCCTAGGATTTGCTGAATGACCGGATAGGCGCGAACGAGGTCATCAAACCCGCCGATTCGGTGCTCGCCGATGAAGATTTGGGGAATGGTCTTCGGCGTCTCACCGAGACGCTCGCTCAACTCATCGACCAGCAGAGCGTCGCTGGTCATGTCATGGTAGATGAACGGCACTGCGCGCTTCTGGCAGAAAGCACGGGCGGCCGCACAGTAGCGGCAATCGTCGCGCCCGTAGATTTCGACCCTTTGGCTCATGCCTGGTCGACTTTGAGCGGCGCGAGCGCCGCGAAGACCTTGCCGAGCCAATGACGAACCTTGCCGCGCATAACCATGGAGTTGTCCTGGTTGGCGACGAAGTCATTGAACGACACCGAAGCCTTGTCGACGTGCTCGCATGCCAGGCTGTCGAGCTTGGTAACATCGATCACGGCTTCCGACATCGCCATCGCCGCCGCGGCTTCCGGGTTACCCCAGCCGAAATAGGCGGTATCGTTGATGTGATTGGTGACCAGAAAATAACGACAGCCGGCGATGATTGAAGCGGTCGCCTCGATCTCCTTGAGAGATTCGACGGTCGCGCCCAGCACATGCAGAATCACCAGGTTCAGCTTGCCCTCGCGCACCGCATCGAGCAGGCCGATGTTGGCCAGGGTCTGGATGATTTCGGAGAGCAGGCCGGCCTTGCAGTCGATCACAGTCATCCGCGAGCGCTGAAGGGTATCGAACACGGTCATCTGCCCGTCCGACTTGGACAGATCGACCACTTCGGCTGCGGGGAAGAAGCGCTTGAGCACACCGGGACCAGGTTCGGTGTCGAACGCGCGGTAGTCGATGGCATTGGCCTTGAGATAGTCCAGCAGCGCGCGCGTAAGGGTCGTTTTACCAACGCCTCCCTTGTCTGCGCCGACGATCATTACGGTAGGAACGGTCATGGATTCTCCTGACAGAACGAAGGGGCGAGGTGTAAAGCCTCGCCCCTTATAAGTCAGTTTTGACTGTGACGCAACACCGAATTAGATGTTGGTGACGCCCTTCAGGCGGGCGACCGCGTGGGTAGCCTTCAGGGCGGCGCCGACATACCACTTGACGCGGTAGCGGACGGCGTCCTTGTTCTGGATCGTGCCGATTTCCTCGACCTTCAAACCAGCGGCTTCGCCACCGACGATGCCGTGGAAGCCGACGGACTCGTCGAACTTGATCGCGTAGATCGAGGTCGTGACCGTGCTGGTGCCCTGGACTTCATCGGCGGTGATGAAATCGTTGATGATGATGGGCATGCCATCAATCGCGGGAACCGGGCGGCCGAAGTTCGGCAGCATGATGGTGTCGGCAGCGTTGCCGTTGAAGCCGCGGAGCAACGCCTTCAGCGCACGCCAGGTGCCCTGACGCATCATGAAGCAGTCGGCGCCGAGCTTGACGGCATCCTTCAGCTCGTCGAGCGCGGAGAACGTGACGGCCGCGCCATTGACGCCGGCAACCAGGGTCTGGGCGGCGGGGGTCAGCACCTTCAGGCCGTCGAACTCTTTCGGGTTGACGCCGTTGTTGCCGTTGACCATCGTCCGCTTCAGCTTGCGGGTCAGAGCCTTCGCCTTGGAAGCGATCTGAATCGCCAGCTGCGGGTTGGCGTCGGACTGCGTCGACAGGAGAAACTTGTCCATGTCAACGTCGCCAGCCAGAATGCGCAGACGGGTGGTGACCTCGGTAAAGGTCGCGGCGCCCTCAGGAATCGCTTCGTAGGGATCGAGGAAAGCGCCTTCGCTGATCTCGTTCTCGCGATTGTAGAGGTAGGCCTTGCCGTCGATGCTCTTGAAGGGCATCAGGGCAAACATTTCCTCGCGATCGATGATCTCTTCGATCACGCCGCGCTCCAGGAGGTCCTCCGAGAGTTTGTTGGCTTCGACTTCGAGAAGGGGCATTTCGTCTCCTTGGAAGGGCCGCAGCCCCGCGTTGAATAGGTAAGTCAGTTTTGACTTGCACTACTCTAGCGCGGGACGGCGCAATATCCAAGAAGAATTTAAGTCAGAACTGACTTTTTATTACGCGGTGGGCTTTTTCAGCTGCCCGGCGGCGAGCCCGACCTGAATACGGGCCATGCCGCGCAGGCCGTTATCCACGCTCAGATCCTCGCCGCGAACATTGTCGGTGCGGGACTGGGCGCCTGGCTTGAGCTTGGAGCGAACCAGCTTGTCGCGGTCCGGGCTGGCCTCGACCAGCTTCTTCAGCGCGGCGTCGACCGACAGCGCGTTGCCGGAAGCATCGACCAGCGGGGTGCGCGCCGTCTCGCCGCGGGGCTTGTCGAACGGGACGACCTTGCCCTTCACCACGTCGAAGTGGCTCTGATAGACCTGGCGCGCGACCGAGGCGGTCAGCACCAACTCCTTGTCGATGTAGCTCGACTGGCTGAACGCGGAGCCGACGGTCAGATCGTTGATCGTCTTCTGGGCGTCGTTCAGTTCGGTGTCCTTGGCGAGCAGCTGCTCCTTGACGGTGCCGATCGCGGTCTGGTGTTCGGCAGCCATCATGGCCTTGATGCGCTCGACGTCACCGGACTTCTCGATCGCCGCGCGTTCGGCCGCGGCCGCGGCTTCCTTGGCCGTCGCTTCGTTGGCGATCAGCTCGCGGATCTTCGCCGGGTCGATCCCGTCGAACGTCTTCAGCTTCGCGGTCGCGTCTTCGAGGGCCTTCTGAGCCTCGCGCGCGGTTTTCTTGTGCTTGAGGGTGTCCGTCAGGAATTCGAATTCCTTGTCGGTCAGCTTGCCGTCCTTGCGATCCTTCGCGATGCGCTCGGCTTCGGCAGCCTCGGCAGCGATACGGGCGGTTTCGGCGGCAGCGGCTTCGACGGCGAGACGAGCGGTCTCGGCAGCAGCAGCTTCGGCGGCAACGCGGGCAGCTTCAGCAGCAACGGCTGCGGCAGCTTCGCGGGCGGCCTTTTGCTCGGGAGTCTCACCATCCAGAAGGCGCATGCCCTCGATCGGGTGGGTGGTGACGTGACTGCTGCGCTGCGTCTGCATCGGAGCAATAGTGGTATTCTTCGCACGGGTCGTCATCTTGGTAGTCTCCTTCGGCACACTCTCTCGGCCAACGGGGGTTTTGGGTTGCACAGTCTCTCGGCTTCCCAGTGGGCATTATGCCCGGTCGTTACTTGGTCTCCTTGGTGACTTGACCTTGCTTCTTCTCCTTGGGCGCCTTCGTCTTGGCCTTTGTCTTTCCCGTCGCCGGGAATGCCTCGGGCTGACTTGCCGCCTTCAGATCGGACGCGAGGGTCATCACGTCTTCTTGGGATAGCGGCCAATCGGCGAGATCGGCCTCCATCTTCGTTCGCAAGTCGGCCGCAATGCGCGGGAACAACTTGTCGATCACCTGCCGCATTTGCTCTTGCCGCAGGGCTTTCGGCGCATCCACGAGGGCCAGTCTCTCGGCGATCGTGAATTCGTCAAAAAGGCTTCGGGTGTCAAAGGTGTCCGGATATTTCACCAGCTCGGCCTCAAGCGCGGCTTTGCCGTTCCACTTCATGACCAGGTTGACGATCTTGTTCTCGGCGTTCTCCAGACTGTCGGCCTTGGAGGTCAGCAGCGAGTTCATGCGCTCGAAATCGTAGGCCTTGGCGACACCCGACGAGTTGTCGATGCCCATGCCATTGTCCTGCTTGGTGCGCTCGCCGGCCATGCCGATGGTGTGGTAGATCTCATTGATGATCTTGTTGATCACCGTGATGATCAGCGTCGCCTGCTTGACGTCCGGCGAAATGTATTCGGGCTTGGCACCGGCCTCGCCGTCATAGGCGAAGATGCGCTTGGTGCCCATTTCGATCAGGGCGTCGTATTTGTCGGTGCCCGGCATCAGGCCCTGCGCCGGCATCACCAGCTGGCTGAAGGTCTGATCCTGGATGATCGCGTCCACATTCGACAGGTAGTTGCCGCAGGCGCGATCGAGATAGGCGATGTCGTCGATCAGCGCGGGCGCCGAATACTTGCCGTCGCCGATGACGTGATCGACCGCAAACACCGGCACTTCGCCGAGATCATGCACAAACGGCGTGCCGGCGACGACGATGAAATCCTTGGGCTTCTTGCCCTGCTCGATCTTGAACAGCTGCCAGTAATTGCGGGTCCAGAGCCGATACTGACAGGTGACATCGCCGGACGAGTTGATCGGATCGGCGTCGTCACGGACATGCTCGCGGATCAGGATCCAGCTCAGCTCGCCGTCTTCGGTGAAGCCCATATCGAGAGCGTCCTGGGGGCTGACGAGATAGACGTAGACTCGCGCCTTCGCGGCTTTGGCGTCCGCAACCGAGATCACCCCTTCGGCGACCGAGGTATCAGTGACGACATAGACGCGGCCGAGCTTCGAGGTCGCCGACCCTACCAGCTTCATGAACTGGTTGATGTCGAGATTCTCGAAGGTGGCCTTTTCCCAGAAGGTCTTGATCTCCTGCGGAGCGTCGGCGCCGCGGGTGACCGGAGACTTGAAGATGTATTTCTGGACGAGATCGACGACCTCGCGGGTATGGTTGAAGCGATAGGCGCGATCGACGCGGGCCTTGTATTCCTTGGCGCCTTCCTTGACGTAGCGGAAGATGTTGGTCTTGAACCACTCGCGGCCGCCCTCATAGGTGGCTTCGAGGAAGTCCCAATGGGGCAGCTTCGCGGCGTATTCGGGATGACGCCGGGCCAGAAACTTTCGCAGTTTTGTCTGTAGATCGTCGGCCAATACAGCACCTTGGGGCAATCGGAATTCAAACTGTAAGTCAGAACTGACTTATAAGCAACCTCAAATCGAGATACCGAACGCATCCTTGGCGCGCCAGGGGAACTCGATGTCGATGCAATAGCCGGTGGCGTCGGTCGGATGCTCCATGCCCTGGGTCTTGTCGACCTCGCGGGATCCGGGCTTGTAGATGGTCTGCTCGAAGCCGGCGATGGTATGCTTGCAGGTCGAGTTGATCCGCATTTTCACGCTGCCGTCGGCCGACTTCCACATCCGGTTCACCGCATTGACGCGATCGGCGATCTTGGGATGCTTGCGCTTGGCCTTGATCCAGCGGAACCCGGCATCCTTGAGAATGTCGATGTCAGATTCGCCCCTGCCCTTGGTCGAGCGCTGGGCGCCGGCAGGATCCGGATAGATCGTGATCTGCTTCATCCACTTGAAATAGCGTCGCGACAATTCGTCCGCGGTCTCCTGAGTGTTGGAGCCGCGCAGCACGACCTCGTCGACGATCCAGATCTCGCCATTGGGCTGCGGCTGCATGATGACCGAGGACATCGGGTCGATGTTGAAATCCTGCCCCACCCAGATCGGGAGCCGAGCGTTGAACTGATAGGAGCCGACATGGGTCTTGCGATCGAAGGCATAATAGACCCGGCCCGACATCGTCTCGAACGAGGCTTCGAACTCCTGGCGGAACGATTTCTCGTCCATATCGGAGCGCGCAGCCTCGATTTCCTCCTTCGGAATGAAGGGCGAGGTGATGGTCGGGAACTGCCAGGATTTCCACGGATTGAGCCGCTTGCGGCCCTTGGCGTCCAGGAATGTGTCGCCGCGCTGGCCCAGCATGTAGACGTCGTAGAGCCAGTTAAAGGACTTCGGCGTGCCGATGATGATGACCTCGCCGAGCGTGGTGGCGAGCGTCGGGCGGAGCACCTTATACCAGGTGTCGGGCCGAATATCCTGGGCCTCGTCGATGATGACCAGATGCAGACCGACGCCGCGCAGCGTGTCGGGCTTGTCGGCGCCCTTCAGCTCGATCCGAGTGCCGTTGATCAGGCGGATAGTCATCCGCGTTTCGTTGTAGGTATGCACCCACTTTCGCGGGATCGATTCCTTCAACTCGTCCCACATAATGCCGCGGGCCATGGCGTAGGTCGGCGCCACATACCAGATCAGCTGCTTGACCTTGACCATGCGCTTGCAGATCGCCAGCTTGGCAAGCTGCGTCTTGCCCCAGCGCCGGCCGGCCACGACGCATTTGAAGCGGCGATGGTCCTGAAAGACCTCGCGCTGCTTGCCGTGCATCTTTAGGACTTGGCGATGCGCCATCAGTCGGGCCGACCTTCTTCCACGACGTCGTCCTCGGCGGGCTCGTCGGGCAGGTCGACAGCGTCAAGATCGTCCGGACCTTGCTGAATCTGCTTGATCTCGGACGCGGTCAGATCCTCGAACACCAGGACGGGCAGATCCTGCTCGTTGATGTCGTTGTCGATATCCAGAACCTTGTAGCGGTTGTCGGCGTTGATCTGCAGGAAGGTCTCGCCCTGGCGCAGCACCTTGAAGGCCTTCTCGAACGATTCGACCGTGCGCGTGCCGGCGATCAGCTCTTTCTGCATTCGGCTGAAAATGATGTAGTTGGCCTCGGACGACCGGAAAATGTGGTCCTTGGTGCGCTCGATGCGCTCCTTCTTCTTGGCCTCAAAGTCGGACTGCACGATCGCGGCGGCGGGCGCCGGCACGATGCCGCCGGCAGCGTTCACGGCCGCCTTGTTGAGGTGGATCTTGGAATTCTTCTTGACCGTCGGGCTGTTGCGCATGTGCTGCGCCACCGCCTGCGGAGTGATCGAATACTCGGCGCAGATTTCTTTGGTCCCCATCGTGCCATATTCCCAATGGCGTTCGATCTCGCGCCATTGATCGGGCGTAAGGCGCTTCTGCTTGGGGTCCGAAGCCTTTTCGCTCCCGGAACTCTTCTCGATATCGTCGCTCATTGATCCTCAGTCAGGACTGACTTGCACCCGGAAATGTCATTTCCGTGTCCTCGCTGTCTCTTATACTATAATCTGTATAAGTAATAACTTACAAGAGTGACAGCGAGGACCCGGAAATGCGACTTCCGGGTCCATCAGACTATTGGTTTCAGTTTGAACACAGACATTCCGGAGGCGCTCGGTATCACCGAGGCTCCGTTCCGGCCGTGATTTTTGGTGGTGACGAAGCCATGCTTCTTCAGAAACTTCAGTGAGCAGTGCAGCGAGGCGCGGCCCGGCTTGTAGCTCAGCGCGGCCAGCAGCTGGTTGACGGTGATCAGCTGGCCGCGCGCGGTCGCCTCGACCACCAGACCCATGATCTCCTGCTGCTTCACGGTATGGGCGAAATCACTCATGGCGGAACGGCTCCGTCGGCGCCTGGCGCTCGAATGCAGTGAGCGGCAGCTCCTGCGGGACTGGGCGCCCTTTGTCGGGGCTCTTGTAGAGCCCATACATCGGCGAGGCCAAGGTGATCTGCTGCAACCCCTTGATGATGGTCTTGGCGTCCATGCCGTCGACCCGCGCCTGGCCCTTGTCGCGGTTGTTGCCGGTCTTCTCCAGCGCGGAATGGCGATAGTAGAAGTCCTTGCAGGCCTGCAGCAGCGCCGCGCGCTCCAGATCCGGCTTGCTCTCCAGCTCGGCCACGATCGCCTCGAAATCCTGCGGCGACTGCTTGAAGTGGGCGCGGAAGAACTTGATCCCGACCTCGTATTTGTTGGCGTTCATCGGCTTGACGAAGCGAAACCCGGCCTTCTGGCCGAACAGGTTGAACTTCGACATCGAGGACTGAATCTCCATGAAGGTGTTACCCTCCATGCGCGCGACCAGATTCATCATGCGGTAGCCGCAGCCGATGCCGCGATACATGGTGTCGACCACAAACCTCGAGACCACGCGAAAGTTGGCGTTGATGAATTTGTAGCGGTAGGTGTTGGTGATCTTGGTATCGACGCCCGGCTTGATCTTGGGAAACACCAGGTGGCGCTCCTTGAGCAGACCTTTCGGGTTCGCGGTAACCAGGACGCCGATGGTCTCGCCGTGCAGCTCCAGCTTCCAGAACCGCGGGCCGATCGGCAGATTTTCCGCCTTGTAATGCAGGTCGTGCAGCAGATCCCAGTCGCTCTTGTCTCCCCGCTTCACGATCATGTCGTTCAGCAGCGAGAAACGAGCCACCGGTGCGTTCACACGCTCGATCAGCGTCTCGTATGCGTCGGGGTGCTCGGGCGCACCAGTGAGCTCCCCTGCGTTGCTCACTTCAGACCCTCGCGGATGTATTCGGACGGGTGCCATTGCGACTGGGTCCAGAGCCGGCCGTAGCCAGTCCACGCGATTTCCATGACGGACTCGCGCTTGTTGTCCAGCACCAGGTCGCCGGCGTCGGTGCGAACGATCAGAACAGCGTGTAGCCCGCGCTCGGCGGTATGCGCCGGCTCGGCGACAACGGCGATCAGCAGAGCCCGGCGCGGCCACCCCAGCGCAATCAGACGCTTGCGTTTCTCCAGAGCGTAGTCCTCGCAGTCACCCATGCCGTCAACCGGATAGGTCCAGCGCTCCAGCTGGGCGTAATGCGCCAGATCGCCGACGTATTGAACCTCGGTATTGACGACGCGGTTGATGCGATCGAGCTCCAGGTGTTTGGCCCTGGTCAGCGCGACCTCGAACAACTCGCCGCTCTTGTAGGGCCGGCACTCCGCCGGCAGCTCTATGCACATCGGCCAGGCGCCCAGCCGCATCCATTGGGGCGGCTCTAAGTCAGCACTGACTTTTGAGATTAGACCGAACAAAAGCGCCAGCACCAGCACAAGCACCAACAGAAAACGGTCGAATAGCCGCGTCATGGCGCGATCTCCAGCTCGACCCGCTGGCGAAACCGCTTGGTGATGGTCAGCGACGGCCCCAGTTCGTTCTTCAGATCGGTGTGGGTGGTGGCGACGATCAGGGTCTTACCCATCGCGCGCGCCACCTTTTGAACATTGAACGCGACGCATTTTGCGGTGACGCGATCGAGCACGGCGCCGAATTCGTCGGCGATCCAGACGTCGGCCGGCATATCCATCAGCATGGCGAGCTTCAGCCGGTAGCGCTGCCCGTCGGAGAGCTCGCTCGGCTTGCGAATGTAGATCCAGGCATCCGAGATCCCGGCCTTCGACAGCAGGTCGGCCGCCTGGGTGATGGTCTTGCCGACGATCTCAATCACGGGTTTTTCGGGCAGGTCGATCTTGTTGAGATCGGCGATCACGAGCCCCTGCCCGGTCATCTGCCGGGACAATTCACGGAGCACGACCGACTTGCCGGAGCCGGACTGACCGGTGACAAACACCACGTCGCCCTGATTGACCTCCAGTTCGAGGTTGTCAAACACCACGAATTCCTTCGCGGTCAGGCCGAGGCCGAAGCCTTCAGCCACCTCCAGCACGCGCGGGGTGCGCTCGACGGAGGAGGAAAAACGGACGTCGATCAGATATTTGGTCACGCGCCGACATCCTCCGGATCATCGCCGTCTTCGATCTCGACATGCCCCCCGTTAGGGGTGACGCCGAAACGGGTGGAGTTGCTGTAGATGCAGTCGCTGACCTGCTCCTTGAGGGACTCGGCTGCGATATTCAGCAGCGCGAGATCGATAAAGGTGATGTCGTCATGAACCGGCATTGTGGAGATCGGCGAACCCTCTCCGCTCAGCGCGATGAAGGCGAGACAGCGCATTTCACCGGCCTTGATCTGTTCGACCAGGCGCTCGGCGACCTTCAGCGCGGATTCGTCAATCTTCACCGCTTCGGGCGCGTCTTCGGCGGCGGCGACCTGCGCCACGAACGGCTTGCGGTCGAGGCGGACGATCTTGTCGGGACCGGTATCGATGGTCATGACAGATATCCGCTATCGCCGATGAACTTGATGAAGGCATCGGCGCCCTTGAGCCCCGTCTCGGCCTCGATCGCGGTCATGAAGGTGCGAACCGACCGGCTCTGGGCCACGGTGACCCGCTTGAAGCCCAGGGCGTCGCCGACCGGCGCCGCGGTGAGGTCGATCTGTTTCTCCTTCTCGACATTCTCGGCCTTCTGGGTCTCGACGGCGTCGCCGATGTCCTCAACGAAGATACCGTCGTCAATTTCGCCGAAGTCGGCCGTCAGCTTGATCAGTTCCTCGTCGCCGAAACCCAGCGAGGTCAGGTCGTAATCGGCTTCCTTCAGCAGCATCAGTTCGGCCTTGAGCAGCTCGGTGTCGTAGTCCAGCGATACGGTCTGATTGTCCGCGATCCGCAGCGCCATCGCCTGTTCGGGCGTCAGGTCACGGCGCACGATCACGGCGACATGAGTCCAGACCAGGTGCTTCGCGGCGAGCCAGCGGCCGTGGCCGGCAATAATGGTGCCGTCGGCCTCGACCTGAATGGTATTGGCGATGCCATGCGTGGCGATCGAGCGCGACAGCTTCTCGATGTGCTCCGGCGGGTGCTTCTTCGAATTGGTCGGCGAGGCCTTGAGCTGATCGATCTCCCAGCGCTCGGTCGGCAACTTGGTCACGTCAATTGTCGTCATGGTCAAAGCCCATCTTGGAGTAAATCTTCATCAGCTCGTTGTCGGTCAGCTCGCGATCACGGACTTTCGCCTCGAAAAACTCGCCATTGCCGCATGGCAGACACTTCCGGGAGGGCCGATTCGGATTGAAGAACTTGCAATCCGAACATTCGTCGTGGCGCGGCTTCACGAACATGAAAGTCAGTCCTGACTTTCGTCTGCGGTCGCGCCGAAGATCTGGTGGACCAGCGCATCGCCGGCATTGGTGAGATCATCCGCGGCCGTGAAGCCTTGGCGCTTCTTCACCTTGGTCAGAAGCTCTGTGATCTTCTCGGAATCGGCGAGGGTCACCTTGAAACGCATGATGGTGTGAGTCTTGGCGATCTTCTCGGGCGAAGGTTCCGTCGGCCGCTCGTCGGTTTCTTCGAATCCACCGGGCAGATCGAGCTCGTCCAGAGCTATATTGACACTTGAGAAGATCGAGTTCAGGTCGGCATCGGTATAGGGAAGAACATTTTGCAGCTCGGCGTCGGCGCCAATCTCTTCCAGCAGCTTCGCCAACTCGATGGTGTCGTCCTGACCGTAGCGGGCGTTGTCGGCCAGTGTGATCTTTCGCGCGAGGATGTCGTCGATCGGGCCAAGGTTGAAGACGGGAACCTCAGTCAGTCCCACCTCGCGCGCGGCGTCCCAGCGGTGCTCGCCGCCCAGAATCTCATATTCGTCTTCCGCGATCTGCCGCACCACGATCGGCTTGAACATGCCGAACTGACGGATGGATTCCTGCAGCTTGATCTCGTTTTCGGGCGAGACGTGGTTGCTGTTCCAGGGACTGGGCTTCAAAAGGGCGATCGGAACGGTAATTTGCTTTGTCACGCGGATGCTTTTCCTATAAGTCAGTGCTGACTTACCATAATCATTACCAATAGCAAGCGGAATTCATGAAACCTGTCCTCACTCTCGTCGCCAACGCCACCGTCGCGAAGCTCCACAACATGGATGCGGCGGCAAAAGACGTGGTTACCCAGGTGCTTAGCTACATGGTCGAGGGTCACGATCACATGCAGGCGTTCAAGACGGGCGGCTGGAACGGTCGATCGAGCTTCTTCACCAGGCGCGACTGCACCTTCCCGGCCGGCTTCGTTCACATGGTTCACGCCGAGCTGACGCGCAAAGGCTATCAGGTCCGCACCGGTATCAAGGCGGCGGCGCCGCCGCTCGGGCCTGAATTGCCGATCGTCGACGAATTCGGCAACGACGATCCGAAATACGACTATCAACTGAAGGCGCTGCGCCAGGTCGAGAAGCACAGGCGCGGCATCATCCGGGTCGCGACCGGTGGCGGCAAATCCAAGATCGCCAAATTGATCACGGCGCGCTACCGGCGCATGACGATGTTTCTGACCACCCGCGGCGTGCTGATGTATCAGATGAAGAAGGCGTTCGAGCAGGACTGCAAGTTCACGGTCGGCGTGATCGGCGACGGGGTCTATTCCCCGACCAAGGGCATCAATGTCGGCATGGTGCAGACCTTCGTGGCCCAGCTCAAGGAGCCGAAGCTGATCGACGAGCGCGGCGCGGTGATCGCCGAGAACATCAACAAGAGCTTGAACCTGACCAAGGATCAGATCGCCAAGCTGGCGCAGGAGAGTTTCAACAGCAAGGTCCAGATTCGGACCCGACTGTTGAAACTGCTCTCGATGGTCGAGGTGGTGATCGGCGAGGAAGCCCACGAGGCCGGCGGCAACTCCTATTACGAGATTCTGAGCCACTGCAAGAACGCCCAGATTCGGATCGCGCTGACCGCGACGCCGTTCATGCGCTCGGCCGAAGAGGACAATATGCGCCTGATGGCTGCGTTTGGCCCGATTTTGCTGACCGTGTCGGAGAAGACCCTGATCGACCGCGGCGTGCTGGCCAAGCCCTATTTCGAGTATCGCTCGCCGAAGCCGGCCGACAAGCTGCGCAAATCCTCGCCCTGGCAGCGCGCGGTCGATATCGGTATCGTCAATGGGGAATACCGGAACCAGGATGTCGTCAATCTCGCCGTGAAGGGCCGCGACCACGGTCTGCCGGTGCTGATTCTGGTCGCGCGCAAGAAGCACGGCCCGGTGCTGGTCGAGCTGCTCCGCGCGCGCGGCATGCGGGTTCGCCAGATCCAGGGCGAGAACGACCAGGCCGAGCGCGAGCGGGCGCTGGCCGCACTGGAGGCCGGCGAGATCGACGCGCTGATAGGCACCACTATCGTTGACGTCGGCGTCGACGTGCCCGGAATCGCGCTCTTGATCCTTGCCGGCGGCGGCAAGGGTGAGATTCAGCTCCGGCAGCGGGTCGGTCGCGGGCTGCGCGCCAAGAAGACCGGCCCCAACGTCACCTTTGTCATCGATTTCACCGACGAATTGAACTCCACGCTGCGCGACCACGCGCGGATGCGGCGCGCGCTGATCGAGGCGACGCCGGGGTTTGCCGAGGGCATCGTAAAAAGTCTGCCCTGGCAGCTATTTTCTCAGCGCAAAGCTGCGTGATCTCGCTATATCGTTTGTATGAAGCAAAAACTCGTCGACCCGATCTGTCTGATGGACGCCAAGGGGCGACCCTTGTCCTCCTACGACGCCATGGAAAAGCGCATCGCTTTTCTCGAACGCTGGATCGTTCGGCTGACTCGGATGCTGCGGCGCCAGTCGATGCTGGAAGAACCGGCGTCGGCCGACAGATCAGCTAATCACACCATTAACTGAGCGCTCTCAACGGTTTGAGAGCGTTTTTTCTCGTCCATCGTCAACAGTCAGGACTGACTTTTATGGCCAATCTCTATCAGCTGCCCCGTTACATCGCGTTCTGCGGCGTCCCGAAATCCGGCAAATCCCTGGCCCAGGAGATCCTGCTGGCCAACTACAACGTCCAGCCGGTCGACGACGGCGCCATCCTGCGCGAATTCGCGATGCAGAACCTCGGCGCCACCCACGACCAGGTCCACACCCAGGAGGGCAAGATCTCGCTGGCGTTCTGGCCCAATGGCGACCCGATGCTGGATGCTCGCAACAGCGAGCACATGACCTGGCGCCGCGTGCTCGGGCTACTCGGCAATCAATACGAGGCGATGTTCGGCAAGTATGTGATGCCGATGACCGCCTGCGCGCGTATCGCGCCCCTTCCCGGCCCCTTCTCGTTCGGCTCGGTGCGGCGCGACCAGGGTCAGTATTACAAGAACAATGGCGGGATCATCATCGAGATCGTGAACCCGCTGGCCAAGCCGACCGGCAATGAGTTCGACGAATACGACGCCTCGATCTGCGACTACCGGATCCCCAACGACGCCCTCGCTCGCGGGATGCCGCTGGCATCGGCCCGCCGCGATCTCGAGGAAAAGCTCCATCAGATCGTGCTGACGATCGCGCTTCAGGCCCAGAAAGCGGCCTGATGCGTCGCGAGGATTGCGCTCTCGAAGTATGGCTGGTCGGCGGAAGCCGGCCAGTCGGCTGGCTGACCAATCTGCGGGTCGGCATCGATATCGAGGTTCGTTGCGACAGAGTTATGATCGAGACGTCCCGGATCGAGGACGGCGAAGAGATCGTTGAGTCCCGGCCGTTCACGCTCGGCAAGCGCAACACTGAGATTTCCAAGTTCGACCTGAATAATCACGGCCCCAGAACTCCCGACATTTTGCGAGATATTCCCCACTACGCCGAGTCAACCCTCAATCGGATCGTCGAAGCCACTCGGTTCACCTGGCACGCTCTCGTCGTCTCCCAGGAGGATTTCGAGTGGGTCTTCGAGCTGGATGCCTTCGAGCCGGCCGACACCGTGGCGGATCAGAAAGCCGTCATGGCTGAAAGACTGGAGAGCGTGCTGGATGACGCTATGAAACGTATGGCCGACAAGTTCGACGCCGACCTGTTTGACACGCTCGTCGGCGGGGCGACCAGCACCTCGGCGAACCAGTCGACTCTCACAGTCGAGAGCTTCGAGCAATCAATGCGCCAGATGCGGAGCCTTATTCGACGCGCATAATGGCCGCAGAATTTCCTGTGCTGTGTCGTCTTTCCGTCTTTCATAGTCATTAAACATTTGTTAAGCGTCCGGGTGCTTAAAGCGAAATCGCTAATTCGTCCACCGGGAGCGAACCATGCTTGCGATCGCCTGTCTGTCCCAAAAGGGCGGGGTCGGTAAGTCCACACTCGCTCGACTGATCGCCCAAACCTATGCCGCGGGCGGCTGGCAGGTGAAAATCGCGGACTTCAACACCAAACAGAAAACCTCCGTGGACTGGGCGGCGCTGCGCATGTCCCAGAATGTCGAGCCCGAGATCCCCGCCGAAGCCTTCACCGAGGTCGCTAGAGCCACCAAGGGCGACCTCGATCTGATCGTGTTCGACGGCAAGCCTGATTCCGACACCCAGACCCTGCGCCTTGCCCAGTCCGCCGAGCTGACGATCATCCCGACCGGCGTGTCGGCCGACGACCTGGTCCCGCAGATCAGATTTGCCCAGGAGCTCAAGAAGCACGGCATCGACCCGCGCAAGATCCTTTTCGTTCTCAACAAGACCACAGACAGCACCGCGGCAACCACCGACGCCCGAAACTTCATCGCCGGCGCCGGCTTCAGAGCATGCATCACCCATATTCCCAACAAGACCGCCTTCGTAAACGCTCATAACTCCGGCCGAACTCTGGCCGAAACCGACTTCCCCTCGCTCAACGAGCGCTCCACCGCCCTCGCCAACGAAATCGTCGAAGCCCTCAAAGAGATCACCGAATGACCATGACAGACGACAGCAACGGAAAGCCCGCCACCAAGCCCCAGGTCCCTCCCCCTCCGTCGCGGCAGCGCCGCGGCATCATCGCGGAGATTCCGAAGCCGGACCAGTCCGAGAACAATCTGTCCAAGCCCAACAGCGGGCTGCAGGATATGAACTTCAAGATGGACATCGACTTCCACCAGGAGTTCAAGATGGCTGCCGTCAAACGCAAAATGACGATGAAGGAACTACTTGAAGCCTCGTTCAGATGCTGGGTAGAGCATTACGGCGACAAAACCGAAAAGAACTAACCCCAAGGATGCGCATGCGTAATCTGTTCCTGATTTCCACCCTCTTGCTCGCCGGCTGCGCGGGCAATTTCTCCTCCAACCTCGAACCCCCGACCGTGGACATGCGCGGCGTCGATGCCCAGAAGTATGCCCACGACCTCGCCGAATGCACCGAGCAGAAGCGGCAGTCCGGCTTCGGCACCCCAGGCGGCGCGATCTCCAGGTGTCTCACCGCGCGCGGCTACGTCGTCACGATCGCCCGGACCTGAGAGCGAAGCTATGGCGAACCCCGAAACGGTCAGAATCATCGAGCGTCTGGTCGAGGTCTTCCTGAAAGACGAGGCTCGTATCGGGGTCTGGTCGACCGGCGAGCGGATCGCGGTGGCTCTGGTGGTCGACCGGCCCGAGCTGGTCAAGGAAGTCTGGGGCACCATGCTCGAAGCGGTCGAGCGTCTCGGCCCCGAGTGGTTCGATGCCGCGCTTCAGGTCCAGCGTAACCGGGGCACGGGATAGCTATTGGCCAAGGATAAGTGGAAATCCGAGCTGGCGACACCCGAGGCATAGGGGTCAGTGCAGCGCAGCATATCTAAGACTTCAGCAATATTGTTACTCTGCGAGCCCGGCAAACGACACATTGTTGCGTGTCTCTGTAGCACGTCTAGCAGCGTCACTGAGCGACGCTAGTCGAGCGCAGCACGTTACAGCGCGCGCTACAGCGAACGAATCAGCGAGCACTCTCTGACGATCTAATCAGCTATTGCGCATGCGATGCTAGATCATGCGCGCAAGCGTATGTAGATCAGTCAGCACTGACTGTAACATTTCGTGATTAGACAATGTTTGTTTAGTCGCTATGTTCATAGTCACAAGACGCAATCAAGCGACTTGCTACTTCGAAAGAAACGAACATGACTGCAATCAACACGCTTCGCGCTTCGCTCTCGTCGCTCGTCGTCGCTCGTCTCGCAAGCGACAAAGCACAGTCGATGACTGCGAACAATCGCAAGAAACTGTCAGACTTCGCTGACGTTGTGTCGCGCAACGATGCAATCGCTGAGCTTCTCGTCGCTTGCAGCTATAGCGCAAGCGCTGTCAATCAGAACGTCTACAGCGTCGAGAAAGTCGCTGACATCGCTATCACTGCGAGCAGCGACAAGCGCAACGCTCTGAGCGTCTACTGCGCAGCGACGTTCGCGAGCATGATCGCTCTCGAAAAAGCAGACATCGAGATCACGCGCGACGTGATCGCAAGCGTCTGCACAAACGACATCAAGACGAAATACGATGCGAAGATCAAGACGACGCGCGTTCAAAGCGTCAAGTCGAAATCGACTGTTGCAACGCAGCACAATTCGACGATCAATGCGATGCTCGCATTGAGCATGTTCAACGTCACGCGCAACGCTGCGAATGACGAAAAGTTCACGCTCAATCGCGAAAGCGTTGCAGTCAAAGCGATTGCGTCGCGTCTCGAACTCGCTTTGTAAGCGACTAACGCAGCGCGCGCAAATGCGCGCTGCACTCTCTTTCATCTTCTGATAAACAGAAAGCACAAGCTATGTCATACTTTGATTGCATCATGAGCGCGACACAATCGCAGCAAGTCGCGAAGCGTCATATCAGCAAGACTGCAAAAGCGCTTGCGCGCGCTGCGTTCGATTGTGTCGATCTGAGCGAAGTCATTGACTTTGACGAAAGCGAGATCTCAGACATGCAAGAACAGCGTGTCAGATATGCAAACGCGCATCACGAATTCGATTGACTTCTGATAGTCAGAACTGACTTACAAGATCGAGCTATGCGACAACGCATAGCTTTTAGTTGCGTATATCGAGTAAACAACGCAATAAAATTACTCAGAAAAGACTTGACATATGTCCGGCGGGACCGGTCGCCCGCCAGGGCGACCAACCCCATGGTTCCCCAATATATCCCCAAAGCGCTTCCTATCGACCGGTTCCTAAACCGGATTATTCCATGGTTTATTTGTGGCGGAAATGAGCACCGAGGCATGACCCCGGTGCTTGGTGGTTTCCTTGGGGCTCGAACCCAATACCGACTATTCCTCGGAGGTTCCGGGCACCATCCACACCGAGGACGTCAATCCGTAGGTTTTGCGATGGCGGATCGAGGAGTCCGAAATCAGTGCGGCGATCTCCGACACCGGGCCATTGAACCCGATGGCTTCACAGGTCCGGCTGGTTACACCGGCAAGGCTGTAGATCACGATCATGGCGCAGTCCCTTCAGGTGACGATGAGAAAGATCAGCAGGAACAACCCGAGGGGCGCCCCGATCAGGCTGCAGGCGAACACCTCGCGGGCGCTCACTGGGCCACCGCGTGGTCGATCTGCGCCAAAACCAGCTTGAGGTGGCTCTCGGCGTTCCCGAGCTGCAGGTCGGAAAGACTGAGATTTCCACCGAGCGTCGCGCGCTTGGCTGCCTTGAGCCACCTTTGCGCGCCCTTCAGGTTGTTCATCAGGGCGTTGTGACCGAATCCGACGATCCGCATGGCGTGCTCGACGGCATTGAGGGCGCGGGCGATGTCGGTGAGGCGCTTGTTCATTTTCGTTTCTCTCGCGGTTCGCTGTTGCTGTAAGTCAACAATGACTGATCGCGAGACGGAATGCGGCTGGGAGTAATTGGTAGAAATTGCTTCACCGCGGCCGGTGGCCTGGCCGGCCGGACTCCGAGGCCTGCGCCTGGTCTTGGCCTGGGGATCAAGGTCCGGCCTGGCCTACACACCGCATCCCATGGCGCGGCCTGGTCAGAAGAAAGGAGCGCAACGGGCGCCCCTTGGTCTCAGTTCGCGTGGAAGCTCCGCCGCTGCTCGTCCTTCTTGAGACGCTCCCGCCGATAGGCCTCGGCGCCGGCCTTGGTGTTGAACTCGCGATCGCCGACGACCTCCTCGGTCGCACTCTGGAGAAAGAAGGTGCCGTCGGAACAACGCTTGATGGCATAGTGGGTCATCGGTTCTCTCGCGGTTTGCGCATGATCGCGCTGCACATTCATCGCACAGCGCGATCTGGTTTGCGCGTGGCTATACGAAGGGAGCGAAAGCCTCCTCGTCCTCGCAATCGGTCACGAACACGCTGACCGCGTAATCGGTCATCAGGAAGCGATGGAAGTCGGTGAACGCCTCGGACAGCTTGTCGAACTCCTTGGCGTAGAAGCGGTCGTCGTTCTGAGTGGCCTCGACCGAGAACTTTCGATCGTCACCGAGGTTATGTCTGGTGACGATGTCGATCACGCGCAGGAACGTGCCGGGACCAACTTCTGCCTTAACCAGTGTCGTTGCTTCGATCGCCATGTTTCGCTCCTCGTTGTCGCTGTCAGTGCTGACTTGTCGCACGTCTCGATCTGGAATGCGCGTGGAAACATCAGGCAGCTTGCGTGGCGCGTTCATGGTGTGATCTGCGTTCCGATGCAGCAGCCGGCCATGGCAACGCACCACGGAGCTTCCCTGACGTTCGGCTATAGGAATATCCAGCGCCTTGCCTACGCCTCGGGTCCCATGGACCCTGCCGGTTCCGAAATATGCGCCAGCTACCGGTTCCCATGGTGACATATAGGCAACAGAAAAGGCGATCCCTTTCAGGACCGCCCTCTCTGGACTTAGGCTGCTTGGAGAACAGCCTCCAGCTTCGCGACGATGGGGGCATCCGTCAGCGCGAAGATCGGGTTCTTCTCGGATCCGGAACGCGACACGACCCCGAGGTCGACCAGTGCCTGCATCGTGGAGGAGGCCTGGGTGGGCGCGGTCGAGGCGCTGACCGTGTGGCGAATCAAGAGGTTCTCGATCGCCTTGTTGGTCAGACGGATCTTGTCACTCACCGCGGCTTTCGCCACATCCATCGTGAAGGCATGCGCCGAACGCCGCATCTTGAAGAGGCTGCGCATGATGGCGTTGTTGACGGCGTTGTTGATGGCTCCGCCACTGACCCCATAGAGGACATCGGCGAGCTTGCCGAGGGCGTAGACGTTGTAGCGCTTGCTGCCTTGCACCGAGCGGTTGATCTGCGCCTCGTTGAAGCCAGCGACCAGCATCGCCGCGGTCGCACGCTTGGTGGCGAGCTGGGCACGCGCCTTCTTCAGAGTGCGCTGGATGTTGTCGGAGCCGCCGATCAGTTCGTAGGCAGCACGATCATCCATCGCTTGCGCCACGCTCATGACGCCGAGGTCGATGGCATCCTGGCTGATCTCGGACAACGCCTTGTCCCAGCTCGAAGCATCGGCCGGCACCGTCACGGCCTGCGGAGCTTCGACTGCCTCGGCCGGCGCCTCGATCACCTCGATCGCCGAGGTAACCTGGTCGCTGGCCTCGAGGATCTGAACTGCCTGGTCCAGCTCGGCTTCGGTGATCATGCCGATCTCCTCGGTGGTCAGCGTGTCGGCCAGCGCCTCGTTGAGGAGTGCGTCGCCGAGCGTCTCGATCGCCATCATGTGGATCGCCTCGTTGGCCTCGGTCTCGATGGCAGCAACGGCGGTCTTGGTCAGCTTGGATTTCTTGGCCATTTGGGTGTCTCTCGCTGTTGTGCGCGCAAGATTGCGTCGCAAAGAGACAATCGCACAGCAATTTATGGAATACGGCTGGCAAGGGATGGGAGACCTGTAGGCGATGGACCGCTGGAGCGACCTGGCGGATCCCGGCCATGGCAAGGCCTCTCGCACCCGGAAGTGTGCCACGGTTCGCCTCACTCCCGCTAAGATATAAGTTAAAAGAAGAAGTAAGTAATAGTGACAGCGAGGACACGGAAATGGAAATCGCTCCGGGAGCGGAAAACCATGGCCTGCCAAGGAGAAGGTCACTTCCGGGTGCGGGAAGCGTCCTTGGTGAATGCTCCCACGCTGCCTGGTGGCTTTCGCCACGGATCGTTCCCACGTTCGGTCAGTCGGGATTGTCTACCGGTTTCAGGATTCAGGAAATTGATGGCGTTTCACGGCCTTGGTCGATGATGGCAAAAGCGCGTTGTGGGTAGATGTCGAGCCTGCCCGCCTTCTCGTCTCTCTTTCTCTTCCCCTATTACGCTCTCTCCCCGTCTATGCGCTCTCGTGGTCGTTCGCGTGTCTCTTGGCTCTGTTCGGTGTCATGTGGTGCTCTACGTCTCTCTGTGCTCTCCGTGGTCGTTTTGAGGGTCGATTTGATATGTATTGGATGCGACCGTTGTTGAGCTTTTGGTGTTTTGAGCTTGTTGGTCTGTTCTACGTCGGGATTGTCGTCGGTGCGCTTGGTCTCTCTCGTCTGAATTTGGGCGCTCGGGTCTAGGTTGTGCTTGGTCGTCTGAATTTTGGGGTTTGATTTTCGGGTTCCCGCTGATCTTGTTTCTACCGAAAATTTTTCCTGAGAACCTTTTGTGAAACAAAATGGAAACATAATTCCTATTGCATAAGCGATTAAACACCTGTTTCGATTGATGGAGTGAAATCGACCTGAAATCGGAACTTGCTGCTCCGGGCCATGGTGATTGGCTAAAATGAAATCGGAACTGAGGTGTGTGAAATCGACCTACTCGCTTAGAGGTTGCGGTTGGAAGCCTACCGGAGCGGCACCTGGTAGGCTTGTTGCTATGACCTGGACGTGGTTTCGAGGCCGGCCCTGCGCTCGGTTTGTCTGATGATAGCCTTCACGGCACTGTAGGCTTCGGCTGCGGCCTCCTGGGCCGCCTGTCTTGCGGCCTCGGTGGCGACCTCGTTCGAGACCAGACTCTTGGGCTCCTGGTTCGGCCGCGGTCGCTTCTCGGCCCAGGGCTTACGGATGAAGAGGCCCGTGCCGATTACCAAGGCCGCGGTGATCAGCGGCATGGCGAGAGCGATTGCTTGGTTAGTGGTCATTTGAGACCTCCTAAAATCCACTGGCCAGTCAAATGTAGGATCAAACCGGTTCCAAGGCAAATAACGGCTCCGATACCGATCAGGCCTTGGTCGGCGCCGGCGGGCAGGATCCCGTAGATGAACTGGGCGGTCGGCAGAAAGGTTCCGACCGTGATGACGGCCGTGGCGATGGTATTGGCCCAAGTGGCGACCAGCTTGAGCCGTTCGTTGCGTCTGTCGTCGTCGGTCATCATCCCCAGGTTCCGTAGCTCGGATTGTCCCTATAGGGTTTCGTTCGCGGTCAAGATACTCCCGAATATTCCACAAGACCGCGAGAATGTCGCCACGCCGGCCGATAGGCCAGTGGTCGCAATTGTAATGAACCCACTCCCTAGCCTCGGTGTGGCTCGGAATCCAGCCACTGCTGTCGATCAGCTCCCAAGCAACGTTCTCGGGGCTGTCGCCGTCCTTCACGGTCCCGCCAAGATAGCTTCGAGCCGATGTTTCATGCGAGCGACCAGAATTCTCGCACTGGTCAGCTCCGACTCGCACTCGGCGGCGACATCGGACGCTTTCTCGCGGTATTCCGGCATCAGTGCTTCGAGCGAGGCTATGTCCTTTTCGGCCATTTCGATCATGTGTCGAAAGGTCGTGCGATCATCGAGCGTTGCGCCGTATTGTTCGAACCACGGTCGCACCTGATTATTGACGACGGGAAGCATAGCTATTCTCTCCTCCGTTTTGCAGCCGCGCTCAATTTAGCGCGGGTCTCGGCCGTAGGTGACATTCGCTGGCGCTTGGCCTGGTCCGGGCCGCGCCCGCGCCGCGCCACGATATCCGGGGCGGTGTAGTCCGCGATCGTAGCGCGGCGCCGCTGTGTCAGCACCAGATGGTCCTGCTTCATGACCGCCTTAAGCTGAGCTTCGGTCATTGCTGCCTCATCCAGTCGAGCCGTGCGAGCGCCTGCTTGATGTAGGCGGCGGCGTGGCGTTCAACACCTGTTGGCTGTTGACTCAATAGCTCCAGAAGCGCGGTGAGATCCCGCTCGCGCTCCAGGCGATCGACGGTGTCTTTCAGAGCCGACTCGGTCATGTCGCCACTCCTCCCCTTCTCGGGTGCTGCACTAACGCGTAGATGTCGAACTCCTGGCGATTTTTCGCCATCGCCGCGCCGATGTTGAGATCCTGGATCACATCCTGGACATATTCCTCGGCGCGGCGCCCGTGCGCAAGATCGCCGTTTCCGCCGATATTCACGCCACAGACCGACTCGAATTTGACCCGAAGGATCGCCTCGACCTCGATGAACGTGGCGCGGTCATTCTCCTTGCGGATTCGGATTGTTTTGCCGTTTTTACCCCTGATATCGACGTGAAACGGCACTCAGGCACCCCCTACGCACATGGCGACGTAGCCCTCACCCTGCGCGCCGCTCTCGCGGAAGTCGACCTCGGCGTGACCAGGGAACTTCTCCTGAAGCCAGATATTCACCGCTTTGGCGAACTCAGGCGTCACGAACCAGCTGCCGTGGACCGTCTCACAGGTCTGAAGGTGGAGTTCGACGTGCCCATCCGAAAACACCTCGCGTTCGACCTCGAAGATGTTCCCAGATTCGCCATTCTGGAACGTGCCGATCTTTGTAATTTCGGGATCCTCGCTGTCCAGATCGATATCGACCTCTTTGTCGCAGCCCTCGGCCAGCACCTTGAACACGGTGCCCCTGCTCTGAGGGTCGAGCATGATGCGGTGCGCCGCGCGCGCGGCTTCGAGCGGCGAATTTGCGTCCAGCTCGATGGTCCAGGAAATGAGGTATTCGGTCATTGTGTTCTCCGTGTTGTGCGCTGCTGATGACAGACAATCGCACAACGCTGTGAGGATTGCGGCTGGAGCGATCAGGCGGCTTCTGCGAAGGCCGGCGCCTCGGCGCGCTTGTAGGCTTCCGACTGGGCTTCCCAGTAGGCTTTGTCGAGACGCTTGGTCTCAGTGGCGACACCGAGGTCTTGCAGCGGCAGCTCGGCGTGACCCCCATGCTGGAACAGGTAGTTGCGGATCACCGCGGCGACGAGCTGGTTGTAGACGTCGCCTTGAAGCAACAGTTGCTCGACGGTGTAGCGTGTGAGATCGAGGTAGCTCGCGGTCTTGATGAGATTCTTGAACGGCGAATTACCGCGGTATGTCAGACGGATCGCGCGCCTCTTCGTGCCGACCTCGTGGAGACGGACCTGGCCGGCCGCACGGTCATTGAGGTAGACGCGAACGCGGTCAGCAGCGAGGACCTCGAAGGCGATCTTGAAGGTGTTTTCGGTGGCCATGTGGTTTTACGCTCTCTGTTGTCGTTGCGATGTGCATTTGTCGCATGTCACGAATTGGATTGCGGCTGGCGCGCGCTGGTAGATGTGCGGGTCTCTCCCCGCCTGTCACGCCTGCGCTGACGTTTACGCCAAGGGCTCTGCCGATCATCCTGCTCCGTCACCGGCCTAGTGATCGAACGCCCCTCGGGTGGCTCGGTGTCTACGCTGCGGCCTTCTTCGCCTCGGCGCGCAGCTTGGCGATGATCGCGGGCAGCGTCTGGGCGTCGGCAAACCAGGTGTTCTTGGGCAAAATCTGGATTTCGAAGCCTATCAGCGTCTCCAGCGGGATCATGTGGAACACGGCCCGGTCCTCGGCCTTGGCGTAGAGCATCGTGCCCTCGACCTGGATCGCCTTAACGAACACGGTCTCGCCGTTGCTCAGGCGCAGCGCCATGCTCTCAAAAAGCCTGCCCTGCTCGGCTGGGTCCAGCAGCTTGATGGCGTCGAGAAGTTCGTAGGTGGTGGATTTCATGGGTCAGTTCTCCTTGGTTCGTGAGTGGATAATTCTCTCGGCGGTGAACAGCACGTTCCAGGCCCGCTCTTTCATCGCCGGTTCCGCCTTGATCATGGCATCGAGAAGCAGGCGCTTCTCGGCCAGGTAGGTCGGCGCGAAACTGTTGGCCTCGGGGTGATCGATAAAGGCGATGTCGCGGGTGTTGCAGATCAGATCCACGCACTTGATGGTCTGGATCCTGCCGCAGCCGCCGGCGAGGTGCGCGCGGTCGAGCGCCTTGCGGTGAGCACGGTTACCCTCCCTCGGCCTGGAAACATCCGTCAGCCCGACCACCAGCCGCACCACCTCGTCTGGAAACTCGGCGCGCAGGTCGTTCTCGGTGACGTTCGTGTCCTCGATGGCGTCGTGCAGCCAGCCGGCCGCGACCATGAAGTCGAAATAGCCGCCTTCCTGCAGAATGAACGCGACGTCCCGCAGGTGGGTCCAATAGGGTAACCCGTCGTATTTGCGCTTCTGACCGCCGTGAGCCTCGATGGCGAAGTGGCGCGCTTTGGTGATGAGGTTCACGCCGCTTCCTTCTTCAGGTAGACCCGCACGCGGTAGGCAGTGGGTTGATAGAGACCGCGGTTCTTCCAGGGTTTCGGCGGCATGGCATGGCTGATATCGCCTTCGCCGACACGGTAGGCGTTGATGACAAAATCGGGATCGCGCCGTTTCACCACCTTGAGAGACGCCACCTTTTCGTAGGGCGTCTCGATGATGGCTCGAATACCGCGAGCATCCTCATGACATTCGAACCAGACGGGTTCGCCGCCGAGGCCGGCCGCGCGCGGCGTCTCAACGATGGTCTCGCGCGTCTGCTCGCGATAGAGTGAGGCCAGCTCCTTGTAGGTCCAGCCGCGCTGCGACGACCAGTAAAGTCGACCGGTTCTTTGAACCTGGCTTGCCAAGATCCACATCAGAGTCTCCACTTTCGCCAGATGTTGATAATCAGGCTCTCTCGCTCGCCCTCATTGAGAAGATCGAGCAGGATCAGGGCGGCGCTCCACGCCGCAATCAATTCCCAGGGCGGCATCAGCCTGTCCTCACAATGCGAATGGTAAACTGCGCGCCGCTCTCCATGAAGAGAACGGGGTTGTTGGCGTCGGAGATATCGACGGTCGCGATCGCATCGGCGCCGCCGTATTCCGTCACGCCGTCGATGTGGGAGATAGCGTTGCCCTCCAGGTAGTCGCGGATGGCAAAGCCGATGTCCGATGTGAGGGTGCGGCGATTACTCATGACGCCGCCCCTTCCACTACGCATTCCTCGATCAGGTGCGATTCGGCGTCGCCCCAGCGGTTGACCATGCCTTCAAAGTATTCCTCGACCAGCTGATCGTCGGCCGGCAGCGGCTTGCCGCTGAACTCGGTCGGCCACCATTCCTTGCACCAGTCGAAAACAGCCTGGTCGCACAGCTCCTTGGTGGCGAACACGCGCGCGTTGACGCCGTGCTTGTGATCGATGACCAATACCCAGACCTTCATGTCTCTGCTCCCGTCGCTTCCATCATCGCGCGCGCCACGAGCTCATTGGTCGCGACGTTATCGGTGTGGTCGGAGATCAGGTCGTGCTCGTTACCCCAGATCAGCAGAATGCTGCCGATCGGCGTATCCTTGGTGAGCTGCTCGGGCTTGCGGAGGATCAGCGTGTCCTCGTCGGTCGAGCCCAGCGCCGCCATGATTGCATCGGCGTCGGTGGAGCGCTTTAACGCGGTCTCCTCGCCGTCGAAAACACTGACGGTATAGCCAGCAGCCAGGGAAAGCTCGATCAGTTTCTTGGCGATGCCTTGCTCAATGGGTCGCATGTGTTTTGCCTCTGTATGCGTTGCGATGTCTCAACATCGCACATCGCTTGTTGGTTTACGGGTGGCAATAAGTCAAAACTGACTGGTAAATCAGCGCTTTACCAGTTCGTCGGGGTCGTAGCCGAAGCGCCGCACCAGCTCCTGCGCCGAGGTCGAGCCGAGGGAAAACGTATCCATGACCGCGGTCCACCTTGGATGCGGCGTGCCCTTACGCCATCTATTGGACCTGGCATTCGATACGGCGCGCCGCAGCAGAATATCGTCGGTCGGAGTGGTCACAGCGCCCTCACCTTCTCGATATTGGCGATCACGTTGTCGATCTTGGCCGAGGCCAGGCAGACTTTCATGGCCCGAGTGAACCGTTCCCGGTCGGCCGGCCGCACCTCTTCCCAGCGCGGAACCGGAATAGATCGGCCCAGATTCGACGGCTGCGCCATGAACTCGCGGCGCAGCAGCTTGAACCAGGTGACGGTGGCGACCAGGGCCGCGTCGTCCTCGATCATCGAACCGCCCGGTGGCGCGACAGGTTGCGCAGAATGATTTCCGCGATGGTGTCCTCCATCGGGTCGCGCTTCATGGCGATCGTGCAGGGGCGATGTCTCATAAGGTAGACGACCGCCTGCTCGGCCTCGCGCAGTTGCTTGCTGACCTTTGTGATCTCCGCGGTCTCGAACTCCAGCGCCTTCTGAGTGCTCTCCAGCTCCAGCTCGCAAAGCTCCAGCTGCTCAGCCAGCCCTTCGCCGTCATCGCTCAGGGAAATACCGATCGGCGCGACGGCCGCGGTCGGCTTCTGGGGTCGTCGAAACAGGTTTCGCAACAGATCCATTGGTGCTGTGTCCTCGTTGTT
>JALHNR010000005.1 GCA_022843525.1 Methylocystis sp.
GTGCTGAATGCGGGCTCCAGTTTCGCCTTGCCGGCGGGTCATGCGCATTTTGTCTGGACGACAGATGAGGAAACGCTCGTTGAGTTGTTCGCGACCGGGCCATGGGGCATCGCCTATACCGATCCCAAGGAAGATCCGCGCAAGGAGAACAAGTAAGCGCGTCCCTATCCCTGAATCCCGTCTCGCTCCCGCGCCCATCCGCTCAGGCGGCGCTCTTGCTATTATGGCTTCGGAGGTCGTCATGTGCGGCATTGTCGGAATTCTTGGAACCGGTCCGGTCGCGGACAAAATCGTCGAGTCGCTCAAGCGCCTTGAATATCGGGGCTATGACTCCGCCGGCATCGCCACTCTGGAGAACGGGCGGCTGACCCGGCTGCGGGCGAGAGGCAAGCTGAAAAACCTCGAGGAAAAACTCGCAGCCGCGCCGCTTTCCGGCGCCGTCGGCATCGGCCACACGCGCTGGGCGACGCATGGCAAGCCTAATGAGAACAACGCCCATCCGCACGCCAACGACCGCGTCGCGGTGGTTCATAATGGGATCATCGAAAACTTTCGCGAACTGCGCGCCGAATTGACGGCGAAGGGCCATATCTTTTCGAGCGAGACCGACTCCGAAGCCGTCGCCCATCTCGTCGCCGACCAGCTGCGCAACGGCGCGTCGCCTGAAGAAGCTGTCGCGGCGGCGCTGAAGCGGCTCAAAGGCGCCTTTGCGCTAGCCTTTCTCTTCGAGGGGGAAAGCGATCTTCTGATCGGCGCGCGGCGCGGTTCGCCACTCGCCGTGGGTTGGAGCGACGAAGGCGCCTATCTCGGCTCCGACGCCTTGGCGCTCGCGCCATTCGCGACCTCCATCGCCTATCTGGACGAAGGCGACTGGGTGACGCTGACGCGCGAAGGCGCGCGTTTCCATGACGCCAATGACAATCTCGTAGAGAGGCGCTTCCAGCCGCTGCTGGCCGGTTCCTTCCTGGTCGACAAGGGCAACTATCGCCATTTCATGGCCAAGGAGATCCACGAGCAGCCGGAGGTCGTCGGCCGCACGCTTGCGCATTATCTCGATCTCGCCGAAGGCGTCGTGCGCCTGCCGTTCGAATTTAAATTCGATCCGCGGACGCTCTCGCGCGTGACCATTTCGGCCTGCGGCACGGCCTATTACGCTGGCCTCGTGGCGCGCTATTGGCTGGAGCGCTTCGCCCGACTTTCGGTGGAAATCGATATCGCGTCGGAATTTCGTTACCGCGAGGCGCCGCTGCCCGAGAATGGATTGACGATTCTGGTCTCGCAGTCCGGCGAAACCGCCGACACGCTCGCCGCGCTGCGCTACGCCCGCGAGCAGGGCCAGCACATCCTCTCGATCGTCAATGTCGAGACCTCGACGATCGCCCGCGAGAGCGACACGGTGGCGCAGACATTGGCGGGACCGGAGATCGGGGTCGCCTCGACGAAGGCCTTCACCTGTCAGCTCGTGGTGTTCGCCTGTCTTGCACTGGCGCTAGGCCGCGCGCGCGGCGTTCTGAGCAAGGAGCGCGAACGCGAACTTGTCGCGGAACTCGTCGCCGCGCCGGGGCAGATGGCGCAGGCGCTCGCTCATGAGGCGCAGATAGAACCGGTGGCGCGTGACGTCGCGCGGGCTTCGAGCGTGCTTTATCTCGGACGCGGAACCGCTTTTCCCTTGGCGCTCGAAGGCGCGCTGAAGCTCAAGGAGCTTTCCTATATCCACGCCGAAGGCTATGCGGCCGGCGAACTGAAGCACGGGCCCATCGCGCTGATCGACTACGCCATGCCGGTGATCGTGCTGGCGCCCCCCGACGCGAGCCTCGAGAAGACTGTATCGAATCTGCAGGAAGTCGCCGCGCGCGGCGGCCATTTGATTCTCATTGGCTCGCCGCACGCTCGAGACGCCGCGGCCGCCGAACTCGCTGGTTTCATCGAAATGCCTGAAAGCGTGGCGGGACCGTTTGCGGTCATCGTTTACGCTATTCCCGCGCAGCTCCTCGCTTATCACGTCGCGACCTTCATGGGCAAAGACGTGGATCAGCCGCGCAATCTCGCCAAGAGCGTCACGGTGGAATAGGGCGCTCAGCCCCTCTTGATGATCTCGACGGCGTTCCGCGCCTCGACGATGGCGCTCTCCGCCGCCGGCATGCCCTGGCCGTCCGAATGCGCGAGCAGCACATTGCCGAAGCGCTTGGGCAAGTTCCGCATTGTCTCGACGATCCCCGGCGCGGCGATGAGGTGATGGTGGCCCCAGCGCGTCAGCCGCGCCTCCGCGAGCCGGGCCTGTCCGAAGGACTCGGGCATGAAACGTTGCAACTCTTCAACGATCGGCGCGGCGAAGCCGGCGCGGTCGCCGGCAAGCAGGCGCGCCCGCCCCGCGCCAGGGTCGCGGAACGGCGCGTAGACGGTCAGGATGCTGTGATCCGTGGGCCGCTCGGCGGCGGGCAGGACCGCGGTCGCGCTGATCACGTCGCTGAAGCTCTGGGCGCCGAGCGCCCAGCTGTCGTAGGGCAGGTCCGCTGGCGATCCCTCGAAACAGCAATTGGCGACGAGATAGCTGCCCTGCCGGAGCCGGGTCATTTTCGTCGTCAGGGCGGGATCGACGCCGAGCAAAATGCGGCCCGCGAAAAAATAGGGGGCGGCAACGACCGCCCAGCGCGCCTCGAGGCAGCGGGGCTCCCCAGGGTGTTGCGCGTCGAACCAGCCCACGCGGGCGTAGCCGCCTTCCGACGGTTCGATCGCGTAAACCGCGGCGCTCGTAACGATGCGTCCTTCGCCGGCGTGCGACAGGCGCGCGGCCATGGCGCGGGCGATCACGCCGTTGCCGCCCGGGAAGGCGTAGATCGGCGCGTTGATCTCCGAAAGAAAGTTGACGCCCGCATAGGCGGAGATTTCGGCCGCGGGCGCGCCGAGCGCCGAGAGGCAGTAGGCGTCGAGCAGGCCGAAGAGTTCGGAGTCGATATGCTCGCGCCGCAAAAATTCATGCAGGGAGAACTGGTCCAGGGCAAGCGCCGGCGCCGACGCCTCGGCGATTGGGATCTTGGGGAAGTCCGGGCTCTCGCCGAGGCGGCGCAGAAGTTTCTTCAGCCGCTCATAGGCGCCGCGCCATTCTCCCTCCCTTGGGTCCTCGGCGCTGGCCGCGCCTGACAGCGCTCGGTCGACCGGCTCGCTGACGGGTCGCGGCGCGAGCCCCAGCGTCTCGTAAAGCCTCAGGAAAGGATCAGATATGTCAACAATATAAGCTGATCCGAGCGCATAGTCGACATCGCGCCAGCGGCCCGATTTGGCGACCCCGCCGGGCTCCGACTCGCGCTCCAAGACAATGAGGTCGCGATCCCGTAGCAGCGCCGCGACGGTGAGGCCGGCGATTCCGCCGCCGATGACGACGACGTCGACGCGCCGCTCGGGAGCCGCAAGCGGCGTGCGCCAAAGCCCGTCGCGGATTGCGTGCATGGGCGCGAAACCGTCGCCCGTCCATTCGCCCAGCTGATAGGACGGCGCTTGCGCCGCTTCGGCGCTCGGCAGGACCAACTGCGCCGCCAGGGCGCCCAGTCCTACGATCGTCGCACGACGCGTCACCATGGCCGCTTCCCAAGACAATAAGCGCGATAATGCATGCCGTTCCACTGAGGGTGAGCGTCGCCATTGACAGGGGGCGGGCTGAACTGGTCTATGCAGGCGACGCCGCGCCAGGCGCGCTAACGCTCGATCGGCGCACGATCCTGTCCAAGGGACGTCTCGCGCTTTTCGAAATCATGTTCTGAACCTAAGGACGCGCCGACACTTGCTCGCCTCGATCCCTCCCGTCTATGTCGCGCCCTTCGAACGGGCTTGGCGCAACCGGGAGCTTATCCGCGCCGTTGTGCGGCGCGAGTTCATTTCCCGATTTCGCGGCTCGGCGCTTGGACCGCTCTGGGCGGTGCTGTCGCCGCTTATCATGCTGCTCACCTATACCGCGCTGTTCTCGATCACGGTTCCGCAGCTTTCCGCCGGCATGAGCGTCACCGACTATGCAAGCTCGATTTTCATCGGGCTTATCGTCTTCAATCTGTTTAGCGAACTCGCCTATCGAGCGCCAATGCTCTTGCACGAGCATGTCAACTTCGTGAAGAAGTCGATTTTCCCCAGCGAAACTATCGCCTGGACGGCGACGATCCGGGCGTTCACCTACGGGGGAGTGGGCTTCGCCGTCTACATCGTCTTTCGCTTGCTGACCGCAGGAACGATTCCCTTAACGATCGTGCTGACGCCATTCCTGATCGCGCCCTTTTTTCTCTTTATCATCGGCGTAGTGTGGTTTCTGATGGCGCTCGGGGCGTTCACGCGCGACGTCGCCCATATCATGGCCTCCGTCGTGCCGGTGCTCATGTTCGCGACGCCGATCTTCTATCGCCTGGACCAGATCGCCGCCATGTCCGGATCGGTCGCATTGTGGCTGCGTCTCAACATCGTCGGCGATTACATCGAGATGCTGCGCTCCCTTGCTCTTGATGGAACAATTCCAAACGTCTTCGGCTATCTCGCGCTTGTCGCGGTCTCCTACGCCGTGTTCCTTGGCGGGTATCAGTTCTTCATGCGCTACAAATCGGTCATCGTCGATGTCATCTGAGCCCTCTATCCGCTGCGCGGGCGTCGGCAAGGCTTTCCAGCTCTATGCGCATCAGAACGACCAACTCAAGCAGATCGTGTTTGGCCTATGGAAGAAGTTCTATAAGGACAAATGGGTTCTGCATGACGTCAATTTCACGGTCGAGAGAGGCGAGCGCGTCGGCATCGTGGGACGCAACGGCGCCGGCAAGACAACGCTGCTGCAGATTCTATGCGGCATCACTCAGCCGACGAAAGGCGAGTTCAGGGTCAGCGGCCGTATCGCGCCGATTTTGGCGCTCGGCTCTGGCTTCGACGGGCTGCTGACGGGGCGCGAAAACGCCCGCATCGGCGCGGCGATCCTAGGGCTGTCGCGCAAGGAGGTCGACGCCTGCATCGACGACATCGCCGCCTTCGCCGACATCGGGTCGTTTTTTGAGCAACCGATGCGCACCTATTCGATGGGCATGATCGCGCGCGTGGCTTTCGCGATTTGCGCCCACGCCAAAGCCGACGTGCTCATCGTCGATGAAGCGCTTTCGGTCGGCGACGAAATCTTTCAGCGCAAGTGCGAGAAATACATCGCCGAATTCGCTAAAACAGGCACCATTTTGATGGTGTCGCATGATCTCAACTTTCTCGCCTCCCTATGCAATCGCGTGCTTTGGCTCGAGGGCGGCGTCGTGCGCGAGATCGGCGATCCGGAGAAGGTGGTCGCCGACTATCGTAAGGCGATGCGCGCCGAAGAAGGTCACGCGAGCGGTGTCGCGTAGGCGTCCCGCGCGGATGAAGCGCGTTCGCCGCGAAGGCGCTTGGGCGTGGGGCTGCGGTTGAGCCGGGCGAGGAGCCAAAGCGAAACCCCGACTTCGGCGAGCGCGAGCGCGGCAAGCAGCAAGACGAACAACCCACTGATGCGCAGAAGCGACTCAAGCGCGACGAGAAAGCCGATGTGCACGGCCGGAACCGCAATCGTGGTGAGGCCTCCGGCCGCTCCGCGCCGGCCGGTGATGTTCCCAAATGTCAGGACGAGCGCCATCGCGAGCAGCGTGTGGGCGATCGCGAGCGCGGGCACGCCGAAACGCTTCGCCGCCTCCGCCGTCCACTCTCCAAGCTGGCGCGGATCGCCGCGCGCCGCAGCGTAATTGGCGAGAAAGGCGCCGGCCGACAATTCATAGACGCCGCGCCAGCCCCGGTCGGGCAGCGTTGCGCTGCCCTGCATCGGCAACGCCATGGCGTATTCATCGAAATTGGCGATGCGCACGTCGCCTGTCGTCAATGAGCGCGTCTGGATGCTGCCGTTGGAGAGCGCGACGATAACCCCAGATTCATTGCGTCGAAATTCGGCGCGCGCCGCCGTCACAGTCTCTTCCTGCATCTTTTCGATCGACAGCTGACGCACGAACAGATTGATCGCAAGGTCAGGCGTCTCCCAACGCTCGATGTAGAGCGTCTTCACGCCATTGTCGAAGGTGTAGAAACGCGCCGCGTCGAGCATGCGATGATTGAGCGAATTGCGCACGACATTGAGCACGTCCTGCATGCCGCTTGAATAGTAGGGCGCCGCGAAATTGGCGAGCAGATAGCCGAGCACGACGACGCCGGCCGCCAAGATCAGCGCCGGGCGGCAGATGGCCCAGACGGAAAGGCGCAGCGCGTAGAGAACGGCGATCATGCCCTCGCTCGCCATTCGGCCGAACTCGAGCGCGGTGGCGACGCCCACCGCCATCGGCAAAGTCACGTAAGCCACCGTCGGCGTCACCCCGATCAAGGCGGGAATAACGAGGCCGCCGCGCACGGCGGCCGGCGGCAGTTGGTAAAGCAGATATGACAGGACGACGGGGATGGAGAGCGCGAACTGCACGATGAGCACGCCGAACCCGATGCGCTTGAACAGATAGCGGAACAACAGGCGCGGCATGGGCGGGCTCCGCGCTATCGCTCGGCGTCGCGCCGAGCGGCCAAGAAGGTTCGCGTCGCGACGGCCAAGCGGAAGAGCGGCGCGCGGGCGCAAAGCCGCGCACGACGCGAGGCGCCGCGCATCATCGCTTGAACCTCGCCCAGGCGGCCTGCGAATAGTGCGTCCACGCCTCATCGAACACGCCATTCTTCGGCAGCGCCGTCGCGCCGGCCCAATGCGCGAAATAGATCTCCTTGCCTTCGTAATCGACGGGTTTGCCGTGCTTAAACTCGACGCCTGGCGCCTTGTAGAAGCTTTCGTGGGAGGCGCCCGCGATGACATTCGGTAAAAGCTCGATTTTCAGGCCGCGCCGGTGCGTGACGAAATTGACGAGCGGTTGAGCGAAGAGTTGGCCGCGCTTGCGCACGTCATGGAAAATCACGGCGTCGTCGCGGATTGTGTCGATGAAATCGGACAACTTCAGATATTGGTTCGATGTGACCCAAAAGCCGTCATTGAAGAGGAGCGCGTCCTTCAAAAAAGGATAGTGAACGCGCCTGTCGTTGTAGACATATTCGAAGCTCGGAGAGGCGACGATGAACTCCGTCTTGCCTTTGTCCAAACGGCCGAACAGCGGCGTGAAGTCACGAAACAGAATGACGTCCACATCGACATAGGCGACTTCATCAAGCGGCAGCGCGAGCGCTTGCAGCTTTCGCAGCCGACGGCGGTTGGTGTTGAAGATGCCGGGATAAAGTTCGTGCGAGAGCTTGTCGATCTCCGTCGGCTCTTCGCCGACGTAATGCGCCCCGTAAATTTCAGCCGCGCGGCGCGTCATGCTGACATTGTCGTCATAGGGAATGAGATAAAGCGGCAGCGCGGAATTGGTGTCTCGGTAGCTTTCGAGAAAAGGGAGCAGCCAGTCGATGATCTTGTCATTGCCGACGATGGCGACGCCGTAGCGCTTGGCGGGGACGGGGGTGGGCGCGGGACTGGCGGCCGCGGCGCCCTCGGGCGATAAGACTGGATTTGGAACGCGAAGCCTCATATAGGGGATGTATTTGAAAATGTCGGGCAAAAGCAAGGGGCGGCTCGGTATTGAGGAAAGATGCGGGTCGGGACGCCTCAATGTGAAACAGCAGCGATGCGGCGCGTCTGAGAGGCCGAACGCGCGATTCTCGTAAGGTATTTGAGAACGATCGACATGTTGCAGCACGATGTCTGATACGATGGGCCAAATTTCGTCATCCGCAGCGCGGGGGGCACAGACCGCAGGCCCGCAGGCGCGGCCTTTTGCCGGCAAAACCGTGGCCGTTGTTCATGCCGCCTGGCACAGTTGCGGCAGTTATCAGGTGAACGTCAGTCAGATCGCCGCCTATAAGGCGCTGGGCGCGCGCGTCGTGTCCGTCGCGATGATGGACGATCTCGCGCGCCGTCCGCCGCTCGGCGGGCGCTGGCCAGCCTATATTGAAGCGTCGCGCGACATCGGCGCCGACCGTCGTTTTTATTCGGGCGCGCCATTCTCCGCCTTGGCGTCTCGACTGCTTGTCGATGGCTGGTGGCGGTTGATTCACGGCGATCAGGCGTCGTGGCTCATCGAACTCGCAAAGCACGCGCCCTTGCCCGATGGATTCGAGAGCGAGTCGATCGACTTCATTCACGCCAATCATTACTTCACGCTGCCCTTCGCGGAAAGGCTGATGCGCGGCCGTAAAGTTCCGGTCGTTCTGGAGACGCAGGACATTCAGGCGCGCCAATATGTGTTGCGTAACAAGGGCGGATTCTTCATTCCGCCTTATGCGACCTACGACGGCATGCTCGAGGTCGAACTCGCATGGATGCGCCACGCCGATCTTTGCGCGCATCTCAATGAGGAGGAGCATCGCGATTTTCAAAAGCTCCTGCCGGAGTTGCGACATGCGCTCATTTACCCGGCGGTGGCGTCGGCGCCCTTGGCGCGCGGCCGCGACATCATCATCGTGGCGAGCGACAATTACGCCAATTACATGAGCCTTCGCTGGTTTTTGCAGGAGGTCTTGCCCTTTGCGGGCGGCGCCCGCGTGGCGATCTATGGCAATGTCGACGGCGGCGTGAAGAGACGCGACGCGGCGCTCTATGAGTCGCATCGCGCTTTGTTCAAGGGCCGCGTCGACGATATCGGCGCGGTTTACGCCAACGCCGGCTGCGTGCTGCTCCCGACAGTTGAAGGGCACGGCCTGTCGATCAAGGCGGTCGAGGCGCTATCCTGCGGCGCGCCTCTCGTCGCGACCCCGCTGGCGTTTCGCGGCATGCAGGTCGATCCGGCCAAATTGGGAAATGTCGCTCTCGCCGAAAACGCCAGGCAATTCGCGGCGTTATGGCGCGAAGCCCAGGCGTGGGCCGATAGCGGAGACTCCGCAGAGCCGGAGAGAAGCGACACGCGCCGCCTCTACGACGACGCGTTCAGTCCCAAAGCTTATGCGCGCGCTCTGGAAATGGCCGCCGCCACGCTCTGAAAATCAGGCTCCGAATAGCTGTCGAGCGATTGTCGGAACAGTTGAACTCTGCTTAGGCTGCGGCTTGCGCGAAGTGGAGGAACGGGTTGAGCGTTGCATCGAGTGATCGCTTGCCCTGCGCCCAGCGTCCGCTTCTTGGCCGGCGCGTCGCGCTGATCCACCCGGCTTGGCACTCTTGCGGCACCTACCGCGTCGTCCTTGGCCAGATCGCCGCCTATCGCGCGCTGGGAGCGGAAGTTTTTCCGATAGCGATCAGTTCCGATCCAGGCTTCGTTCCGGGCCGGAACTGGATTTGGAAATCCTTCAGCCAGGCGACTCCGGAACTTGATGACGGCGTGCGCTATTATGGCGGCGCGCCGTTCCACGCGATGCTCTCGCCCCGCTTTTTGCGTGACGTGCTGTGGCCCTATCTTCATGGCGATCAGGCGGTGGTTCGTCTCGGCATGGCGGAGCGCACGCTGCTGTCGTCCGGTATCGAGGGCGCGACGTTCGATCTCGTTCACTGCAACCACTTTTTTCTGATGCCGATTGCGCGCCGTCTTGCGCGGGGCGCCGCGCCGATCCTGCTCGACACGCATGATCTGCAGGCGCGGCAGTTTGCGCTGATCAACGAGACAAAGCTCTGGCTTTCCCCGCGCGCCTCCTACGAATCGATGCTCGCGCAGGAACTTGAGGCGATGCGCGGCGCCGATCTGCTGCTGCATCTCAATGCGCAGGAGGCCGAAGACTTTCGCGCTCTAATTCCTGAGAAGGCGCATGCGCTGCTCTATCCCGCAACGCCTGAGGCGCCGACCGGCCCTGGCGGGCCGGACATCATTCTTGTCGCGAGCAACAACACCGCCAATGTCGAAAGCGTCATCTGGTTTCTGCGCGAAGTCGCGCCGAAAGCGCCGGGCGTCGCGGTGAAGATCGTCGGCAATGTCGACGCGGGGGTGCGTTCAAAGGCGCCGGAGCAATACGCCGCCTTTAAGGACTGGTTTTTGGGCCGGGTCGAAGATCCCGGCGTCATCTACGCGAACGCCCGCCTCGCGCTACTTCCGACGATCAGCGGCACTGGACTTTCGATCAAAACGGTCGAAGCGCTGTCGAGCGGCCTGCCGTTGATCGCTACCACGCAGGCGATGCGCGGGATGGATGAGCAAGCGTCGCGCCTTCCGGGCGTCGTCATCGTCAGTTCGGCTCAAGAATTCGCCGACGCGCTGAACAGGCAGGCCGCCAGCGCGCCTCTGGACGAATCTGCACGTCGCGCGAGCCCGGCGCGTCGCTATTATGAGTCGCGGCTTTCGCTCGCGGCGTACAAGGCGAGCCTCGGCGTGCTCGCGGCCGCGCTGATCAGCGCTAGGTCAGGGGAGTAGAGTTCAGGAAAATCAGGACGTTGCTCGATAGTGTGTCCCATCGGCAACGGCGCCGGAAAAACGCCGTTACCACCCTTGGCGCTAATTACGTCTTAGGTTTGATGGTGCTACTTTAGCATTCGAAACTGCCGTTCGTCCGAGGAGGACGAGCTTATTGGAGGCGCCTCGAATGACTTTCAGAACTTTTATTTACGGCGCCTTTGCGTCAGTCTTGGCGGTCAGCGCCGCTTCGGCGGCTGACCTTCCGAGCTACAAGGCTCCGCCGCCGCCTCCGCTTCCGCCGCCCTTCAGCTGGGAAGGTTTCCACATCGGCGTGAGCGGTTCGTATGCCGGCGGCGTCTCCAGCCAGTATTCGAACCTTTATTCGCTGCAGCCCGGGCCCTTCCTCGTGTTCCCGACGTCGAATTCGATCGGCACGAGCGGATACATGGTCGGCTATCAGAATGGTTATAACTGGGTGTTCGCCAACCGTATCGTGGTCGGCTATGAAAGCGAGTTCAACTACGCCAACGTTCGAGCGACGAATTCCAGCGGCGTTCTTACCGGCGTCGGCGCCAGCAGCCGTCTGCAGTGGTTCGGCGCGGAGCGTTTACGCTTCGGTTACGCCTTCGGCCGGATCCTCCCATACATCACCGGCGGCTTGGCCTATGGCAAGGTGAGTCCCTACGGCCAGCAATGGGCGAATGGATCGGTGTTCCCGTCCAGCCGGGCCGTATGGCAGGCGGGTTTCACCGTCGGCGCCGGCGTGGAATACGCCATTTTCGACAACTGGACCGTCAAGGCGGAGTATCTCTTCACCCGCATGAAGGGCGCATCCGGCGCGAGCATCGGCTTCCCCTTCGCTTACCGCGTCACGACCGGCAACAACCTCGACACCCACATCGCGCGTATTGGCGTGAATTATCAGGTCAAGAGCTTCGGCGCGCTGATCGGCATGGATAATCTCGGAATCTGATCGATCGTCCTCCCCGACGTCGACAAAGCCCGGCCTCGCGGCCGGGCTTTTTTTGTTGGGGCTTCGATGTGATATTCCTAACGTATGATCCGCAGCGGCCCGCTTGCCCACCCTTCGGCTCTGAGCCTCGCGCAGCTCAGCGAGCGCTCCCGCGAAATCTTCAGGCACATTGTCGACAGCTATCTCGCCTCAGGCGATCCGGTCGGCTCGCGTAATCTCGCCCGGCTCCTGCCGATGACGCTGTCGCCCGCCTCGGTGCGCAATGTCATGCAGGATCTGGAGGAGCTTGGCCTCATCTATGCGCCGCATACGAGCGCCGGACGTCTTCCAACCGAGCTTGGCCTGCGCTTTTTCGTTGATTCCATGCTGCAGATTGGCGACGTTGAGGAGAATGAGCGCGCGCGCATCGCCGCCGAAGTTGAAGCGGCTTCCAAAGATCATGATTTTCCCGGCGTCCTTGCGGAAGCGACCAGTCTGCTGTCGGGCCTGACGCGCGTCGCCGGCGTCGTCGTCGCGTCCAAGGGCAATGTGCGCTTGAAGCAGATCGATTTCGTGCGGCTTGAGCCCGAGCGGGCTCTGGTCATTCTCGTCGCAGACGACGGATCGGTCGAAAATCGCGTGATTCCCGTCGCGCGCGATCTCCCGGCCTCGGCGCTTACGGAAGCCGCCAATTATCTGAACGCGCGCGTCTCCGGACGCACGATCGCCGAAGCCCGCGAAAACATTGAAGGCTCGCGCCGGGCCGCGCAAATGGAGCTCGACGAACTCGCCGCGCGGATTGTCGAAGCTGGGCTGGCGACCTGGGCGGGCGCGATGGGCGAATCGCGGCAGCTGATCGTGCGCGGGCAGGCCCATCTTCTCGAGGACCTGACCGCCGCCGTCGACCTCGAACGCGTTCGGCTCCTGTTCGCGGATTTGGAAACGAAGACGGAGGTCATCGACCTGCTGGAGCGGGCGGAGCAGGGCGAAGGGGTCCGAATCTTCATCGGTTCGGAAAACAAGCTTTTTTCGCTGTCAGGCTCATCGATGATTGCTGCGCCGCTACGCGACAGCGAACGCCGGATCATCGGCGCGCTCGGCGTCATCGGCCCGACCCGGATCAACTACGCGCGGATCGTGCCGATGGTCGACTATACGGCCAGGGTCGTGGCGCGCGTCATCGGCGGGTGAAGCGGCTGCTCAGGCGGAGCGGGCGATAGCCGGCGGGGCTAAGAGAAATTTTGTGGGTCGACGTCGATCTGCACGCGAACGCCGCCGCGCTCCTTCGGTCCGGCGGCGAGCATGTCGCGCAGAAAGGCCTGCATGTCGGCGCTGCGCGGGCCTTTGGCGAGCAAGCGGAATCGGTATCGCCCGCGGATGAGCGCGATGGGCGCCTCCGCTGGACCAAGCAGCGCGATTTCATTCTGCTCTGGCCAGGCGCCTGGCGCGGCGATTCTGTAACGCGGCGATGGCGGCAGGTCATGCGCCGCGCGAGCAAGAGCGCGCGCATGCGCATCCGCCGTGGCGGCGTCCTTGGCGGAAACAATCAGCGCGGCGAGACGGCCGAAGGGCGGAAGTCCCGCGCGCTCGCGTATGGCGACCTCCTGTTCGTAGAACTTTTCCGCGTCTCCCGAGAGAAGCGCCGCGATCACCGGATGCGAGGGGTGAAACGTCTGGATCAGCGCGTGGCCGGGCTTGTCGCCGCGCCCGGCGCGCCCTGTGACCTGATTGAGCAGCTGAAATGTGCGCTCGGCGGCGCGTGGATCGCCGCTGCCCAAGCCCAGATCCGCGTCGATGACGCCGACAAGCGTGAGAAAAGGAAAATTGTGGCCTTTGGCGACGAGCTGCGTGCCGATGACGATATCGAAGGCGCCCTTGGCGATCTCCTCCAATTCGCGCCGCAGCCGGTCGGCGCCGCCAGGAAAATCCGATGAGAGAACGAGTATGCGCGCATCTGGAAAGAGCGTCGCCGCTTCCTCGGCGAGCCGCTCGACGCCCGGTCCGCAGGCGGCGAGCGAATCCTCGGCGCCGCACTCCGGGCACAGGTGCGGACGGCGCTCGATATGGCCGCAATGATGGCACATCAGCGCACGCCGAAAACGATGCTCGACGAGCCATGCGTCGCACTGTTCGCAGCGGAAGCGATGGCCGCATGAGCGGCAAACCGTCAGCGGCGCATAGCCCCGCCGATTGAGAAAGAGCAGCGCCTGTTCGCCGCGCGCGATCGCTTCGCCCACCGCCAACGCCAGCCGCGGCGCGATCCATCGGCCTCGCGGCGGGCCTTCCTTGCGCATGTCGATCGCTTCGAGCGTCGGCATCAGCCGTGCGCGCGCCCGCGAATCGAGTCGCAGATAACCGTAGCGCCCGCGCATCGCGTTGACGCGCGTTTCGATGGAGGGCGTCGCCGAGGCGAGAACGATCGTGGCTTCCTCTATCCGCGCGCGCACGACCGCCATGTCGCGCGCATGATAGCTCACGCCGTCGTCTTGTTTGTAGGCGCCTTCATGCTCCTCATCGACGACGATCAACCGCAAATCCGAAAAGGGCAGAAAAAGCGCCGAGCGCGCGCCGACGACCACGCGAACGTCGCCCGTCGCGCAGCCGCGCCAGATGCGCGCGCGTTTGCGCGCCCCGACGCCGGAATGCCACTCTGCGGGCTTTTCGCCGAAACGGTCGGCGAAACGTTCGAGAAATTGAGTCGTGAGCGCGATTTCCGGCATCATGACGAGCGCCTGTCCGCCTGCCTTGAGCGCCTCGGCGATCGCTTCGAAATAGACCTCGGTTTTGCCCGAGCCGGTGACGCCTTCGAGCAGAAAGGGCTTGAACGCCCGCGGCGAAAGCGACGCCTTCAGCGCGTCTGCGGCGTTCTGCTGCGCGGGCTCCAGCGCCGGCGCAGCGAACAGAGGGTCGAGCGGCGGCGAAATCAGCTCCGGCGGCGCGGCGATGGCCTCCAGGGCGCCCTCGTCGACGAGCGCGTCGATGACGCCCGTCGAGCAGGCGGCGGCCTCGGCAAGCGCTTTCTTGGTGAAGGCGACGCCGCCTTCCGCGGCTTTGAGAACGCGGGCGCGCGTTGGCGTCAGTCTTTCCGGGACATTGCCGCTGGCGCGATAAAGCGTGCGCGGCGTCTCGGGCCCCGCGTCTTCGGCCGCGCGGGTGGCGAGCCGTAGCGCCATGCCGCGCGGCGTCAGCGTGTAGCGCGCCAGCCAGTCTATGAAGCTGCGCAGCTTTTGGGCGAGCGGCGGCCGGTCGAGACGGGCGCTGACCGTCTTGAGATTCCCGCCTGGGCCGGAGTGGCCGTCGATCGACCAGACGACTCCATAAGCCTCCCGGCGTCCAAGCGGCGCCGTGACGCTGTCGCCGGTAGAAAGCCGCATCCCCGCCGGGGCGAGGTAGGAATAGGTCGAATCGACCGCGACGGGCGCCAAGATCTCGACGACTCGCGCTCTTTCTTCCTCGTCCTGCGCCGCGCTCATGCCGACGGCTTAATCCAATTTTGGGTCCTGAGCGAAAAAATTTCTGGAACGAAGCGGCGTGCGACGGGGTTCGAGTATCTCAACGCCTCCACGGAGCCTTCGATGGATAAGCTGTCGCGCATCGGTCTGTCAGCGCTTGTGACGGGAAGCGTCGCAAGCGTCATCTCCACCGCAGCCCTCGCGGCGCTCGCGACGCTCGAAGGCAGGGGCGCGCTCGAGCCTACCAACGCCACCAGCCACTGGCTTTGGGGACGGAAATCGCGCGGCCGGCGCGACGTTGACGCCGCCCACACTGGCGTGGGCTACGCGACGCATCATGCATCGGCGGTCTTCTGGGCCTTGCCCTTCGAGGCCTGGCTCGCGATGCAGCCGCCGCGCTCAACGTTCGAACTGATCGGCGATGCGGCGATGATGTCGGGAATCGCCGCGACCGTCGACTATGGCGTCGCGCCCAAGCGAATCACGCCCGGCTGGGAGTTCGCCTTGTCGGACCGCTCGATGATCGCGGCCTTTGCCGCGCTGGCGGTCGGTCTGGCCTGCGGCGCGGCGGCGTCTCGTGCGCTTCTGGGTGGAGAAGAGCTAGAACTAAGGTAACGAGCGGGCCAACTGGGGGCCGCTGACTTAGCGCGTAATCAGTCGCGAGCCGCGATTGCCTGTCAGATAGGTGGCGATCCAGCTGATCGCCACGAGGATGCGGCTGCGCAAATTCACCAGAAAATAAATGTGCACCACGCTCCAGAAGAGCCAACCCGGAAAGCCGGTCAATTCCAGTCTGCCGAGTTTGACGATCGCCGAGTTGCGGCCGATCGTCGCCAAATTGCCGTAGTCCCGATAGCGGAAGGGTTTGCGCGGAGAGCGCCCTTTCAGACGGAGCCGGATGGCGCGTCCGGCGTATTTGCCCATTTGCTTGGCGGAAGCGGCGAGCGCCGGAACGGGCGTCCCGTCGGAACTCGTCAGAAGGGCGAGATCTCCAATGACGTAGACATCGGGAAGGCCGGGAACCGTCAGATCCCCGCTCACCGGAATGCGTCCGGCGCTGTCGCTTTCAACGCCCAGCCAATTCGCCGCGGGCGACGCCCGCACGCCAGCCGCCCAGAGAATCACGCCGGCGGGAATCTCCTTTTCTCCAGCGACAATTCTGTCCTCGAAAACCTGGTCGACAGGCATGTCTGTGCGCACCTCGACGCCTTTCCTTTCCAGCGAATTGCGCGCGTAGTGCGAAAGCCGTTCAGGAAAGCTTGCAAGAATGCGGGGCCCCGCCTCGAGCAAAATGATGCGCGCCTTACGTGGATCGGCGCGGCGAAACTCCGGCGGAAGCGTTCGCCGGGCGAGTTCGGAAATCGCGCCGGCGAGTTCGACTCCCGTCGGACCGCCCCCGACAATGATGATCGTGAGCAGTCTCTCGCGCTCGACGGGATCGACGCTGACCTCTGCGCGTTCGAATGCGAGAAGCAGCCGGCGGCGGATGAGCGTCGCGTCTGAGATGGATTTCAGCCCCGGAGCCAAACTCGCCCAGTTGTGACCGAAGTAGGAGTGGGTGGCCCCTGTCGCGACGACGAGGACGTCATAGCCGATCTCGCATTTGTCGGTCTTCACGACTTTTCGGGCGGCGTCGACGCTCTCAACCGTAAGCATCAGGACGGTCACATCCTTCTGGCGCCGCACGATGTGACGTATCGGCCAGGCGACGTCAGGCGACGCAAGCGCCGCCGTCGCGACCTGATAGAGCAGGGGCTGAAAGCAATGATGATTGTTGCTGTCGAGGATGAAGATGCGCGCTCCGGCGCCCTCAAGCGCCTGCGCAGCCGCAATCCCGGCGAAGCCGCCGCCGACGATGACGACGCGAGGTTTGCGTTCGGCGGCGCTGCGGTGCTGCATGATGAACCATCCCTGGCCGGCGAGTCGTCAATTGGACAGCCCGCCCATCGTGACTCAAGACTTAAGCCGTCAAAGGCGCCAAGGTTCCTGCTCGCCGACATCCGAGGCAATCAACAAACTCAAACGGTGCAGCGCGTGACGCGGAAAATGGTCAGCGGTATGGGTCGAGAAGCGTACGCTTCAGCTTGGGAGAGCCGCGACGCGCAGCATGCGCATCGCGGCCCATCGCATTATTGATTTGCCGCCTTCAAATGAATGAGCGCGGTTTCGGCATGACGGACGCCTTTGTCAATCCGGCTGGCGTGGTGGGTGCGCTTGGCCGTCTTGAGCGCCTGACTGAGATGCTTCATCGCCGTCTTGATGTGGCCCTTCGGGTCTTCCCCGCTGGCCGCCTTGGCGTGATCCCAAGCGTTATGCGCATGCTCGGCGAAGGAGGAGGCATTATGCTGCTTGCCTTCCTTGATCGCCTCATTGGTCTCCTCGATCGCCTGAGTCAGATGCTCGCTATGGCTTCGCGCCAACGCCATATGCGGCGTCACGAGAAAAGCGGTCGCGACGGCTAAAGCGGCGAAAATCGAACGACGTGACAGCATTAATATTCTCCCTTATCGCATTTCTCTTTGGTCTCGGCTCGGCGTCCCTCAGTATTAACCAAGGCGAAGAACCAATTTAAGAGATGGCGACTATTGCTTAGCTTTCCAAGGCGACGTTTTGACGCCCTTCTTGCATTCCGTCGCGAGGGCGCCTATCCCTCAAGAGGCCAGTCGGCTGGACGGCCGCTGCCGAAACGCAGAGGAAAGTCCGGGCTCCACGGAGACACGGCGCCGGATAAGGTCCGGCGGGGGCGACCCCAGGGATAGCGCCACAGAAAGCAAACCGCCGCGCAAGCGGTAAGGGTGAAAGGGTGCGGTAAGAGCGCACCGCCCGAACGGCGACGTTCGGGGCACGGCAAGCCCCGCCGGGAGCAAGACCGAATAGGGGCGACGGAAGGCCTTAAGCGCGAGCTTTTAGCCTTCAACCCGTCTCCGGGACTGTCGCCCGGGTTGGTTGCTAGAGGCGGGCGGCAACGTCCGTCCCAGAGGAATGGTCGTCACGTTCTGCAAAGAACGTACAGAACCCGGCTTACAGGCCGACTGGCGTTTAAATCAGCGGTATCTCGTAGAGGAGATAAGGCGCTTCGGCGAACCAGGACGGCGTGCATTGACGCAGGAGCACGCCGCCATTGGCCTCTATGACGCGGCGGGAAGCGACATTGTCGACGTCGCAGCTTAACCGGGCGATTCCGATCCCCATGCCGCGACAGATGTCCAATGCGAGCGCGAGCTGGTGCCTGCCATAGCCGCGCCCCTGCATGGATGGCCGCACGCCATAACCGAGATGGCCGCTAAAATGCGCCAGCAAATGGGTATCGATGCGCGCGCGGATCGTAATGCCGCCGATGAATCTTTCCCCGTCGATCAGCCAGAAGGCGTTGGCGGGAACACTGGGCAGCATTCGCTCGCCGAATGCGACAGGGCTTTGTCCGTCGCGGTCGAGACCGGCGATATGGCCCGCGAAATCCTGCTCTACGGTTGCGATTTCCATCGCGTCGTAAGCACGCCGGCCGCCGACGGACAGGCCTTCCCGCAGCGCGTCGAGATAGCTTTCGCGAAAAAGCGGCGTCGGCCGGACCAGAAAGCTTTGCGTCATTCCGCTTGCGCCGCCTTAAGCCTGCCAAATTCGCGCCACCGTAAACGCTCCCTTAACGATAAAAAAGCCTAATAGGACCGGTTGCCGATCGGCGCGTGGCGACCAGCCCGCTCCCGACGCCTCGCGGTTCCATGTTGATCAAAACCGCCCAGCCGCAATCGAACCGACTTGGCGAGCCAGCGCTCGTCGGGCGCACAGGATCTCGCCGGCCTCACGCCGCGCGCCGTCTGGCGAGGAGCATGCCCATGACGTCCGCTGGGACGCATATTCCGGTGCTGCACGACGAGGCGATCGCCGCCCTCTGCATCCATCGCGGGGGCCGCTATATCGACGCCACCTTCGGCGGCGGCGGCTATACGCGCGCCATCTTAGCGCAGCCGGAAACGTGCGTGCTCGCCTTCGACCGGGATCAGACGGCGGTGAAGGCCGGGCGCGGGCTTGTAGAGGAGATGCGCGGACGGCTTACGATCGTCGAAGCGCGCTTTTCGCAGCTCGAAGACATCGCACGGGCGCAGGGCTTCGCGCCGCTTGAGGGCGTCGTCTTCGATATTGGCGTCTCGTCGATGCAGTTCGACCAAGCCGCGCGCGGCTTTTCCTTTCGCGCCGAGGGTCCGCTCGACATGCGCATGGAGGGGCGAGGGCGCAGCGCCGCCGACATCGTCAATGAAGCGGACGCGGAGACGCTCGCCGACATCCTGTATTTCTACGGCGAGGAGCGCGCCGCGCGCCGCATCGCGCGCGCCATCGTTCACGACCGTGAGATTGCGCCTTTCACAACGACGAGAGCGCTGGCCGAAATGATCGCGCGCGTCGCTCCCAATCGCGCCAGCGACATTCATCCGGCGACCAAAAGCTTTCAGGCGCTGCGCATCGCCGTGAATGACGAGCTTCAGGAATTGCTGAAGGGGCTGCTTGGCGCGGAACGGCTTCTCGCCGAAGGCGGTCGTCTTGTCGTCGTGACGTTCCACTCGCTTGAGGATCGCATCGTCAAACAGTTTCTCTCCGAGCGCTGTGGTCGTGGCGAAACCGGTTCCCGTCGTCTGCCGGGCGAACCCGCGCCGCCGCAGCCAAGTTTCGTTTGCGAAGGCCGCCAACCGGTGACGGCTACGCCCGCTGAAACGGCCGCCAATCCGCGCGCGCGTTCGGCCAAATTGCGTTACGCGACGCGCACGGCGGCGGCGCCGTATCCGCTCGACCCAAAGCTCGCGCGCCTCGTTCATCTGCCTGATCGCGACAAGGGAAAAGCCTGATGCTGCGGCTCCTCAATATCCTTGCGGTTCTCGTGCTCGTCGGTTCGGCGGTTTACGCTTATTCGATCAAATATCAGACGAGCTATCGCGCCGAGCAGATCGCAAAGACCAAGATCGAGATCAGGCAGGAGCGCGACGCGATTGCGGTGCTGCGCGCCGAATGGGCTTATATGACCCGGCCAGAGCGCATTCAGCAGCTCGCTGACGCTTATCTGCCCGGCATGAAGCAGCTTGGGGCGACCCAGATCGTCACCGCGCAATCGCTTCCCGAGAGATCGCCGCGCGTCGATTCGATCGGCCAGAAGCTTGACGCGCTCGGATTGAGCATGTCGGCGACGCCGCCCGTCCCCGGCAGCGCGCCGACGACCACGCCCAAAGCGCAGGGACAAAGCCAAGAGCGACGCAAGCCATGACGCAGACGATGCGCGACACGCAACCTTCGCCGCCGCCGAGCGGCAAAATTCGCGCGTTTCTGCGCGCGCTGTTTTCGACGAGTCTCGCGTTGAGCGCGTCGCGCATGCGGCTCGGGGCGCTGGCCTTTCTCGCGCTCTACGCGGTGATCTCGATCAAGCTTGTCTATCTTGGATTCAAGCCCGAGGCGGCGACGTCGCGCCGCGCCGCGGCGGAGGCCGTCGCGGCGTCCCGTCCGGACATTATCGATCGCAACGGGGAGGCGCTCGCAAGCGACGTCAAGGTGATGTCGGTGTTCGCCGAGCCGCGCCGCATCATCGACAAGGACGAAGCAACCGAGCTTTTGACCGCGGTTCTGCCTGGCCTCGACGCCCGCGAATTGCGCGAGCGGCTCGGCTCCAAGAAGGGCTTTGTTTGGGTCAAGCGCGAGGTGACGTCGCATCAGCGTGACGAAGTTTTCCATCTCGGACTGCCGGGCGTTGGATTGATCGCGGAGAATAAGCGCGTTTATCCCAACGGACCGATCGGCGCGCATGTGCTCGGCTTCGCCAATGTGGACAATCAGGGCATCGCCGGCATTGAGAAATACATTGACGGGCAGGGTCTGGCCGATCTGCACGGCGCCGGCTTCGGCGTAACGCCCGAGGAACTCAAGCCCGTGTCGCTTTCGCTCGACATTCGGGCCACGCATGCGTTGCGCGACGAACTCGAAAAAGGCGTAACCCACTTTAAGGCGAAGGCGGGCGCCGCGGCGATCTTGGACGTCAACACCGGAGAGGTGATCGCGCTCGCGTCGCTTCCCGACTACGATCCCAACAAGCCGACGGAAGCGCTCGATCCGATCCACATCAACCGCATGAGCGTCGGCGTTTATGAGATGGGCTCGACCTTCAAGGCGCTGACCATCGCGATGGCGCTCGACTCCGGCAAAGTCAATTTGAATTCACGGCTCGACGCGCGCGGCGCGCTCTCTTTCGGGCGCTTCAAGATCCATGACTATCACGCGCAAAATCGCGCGCTCACGCTGCCAGAGGTCTTCACCTATTCCTCCAATGTCGGCACCGCGCGCATGGCGATGGGGCAGGGCGTGGAGCGGCACAAGGCGTTTTTGCGCAAGATGGGGCAGCTGACGCGCATGCGCACTGAACTGCCGGAAAGCGCCGAACCCATCGTGCCAAAAAATTGGGGCGAGTTGAACACGATGACCATCGCCTTCGGGCATGGCCTTGCGGTGGCGCCGCTCCAGGCGATGATGGCCGTCGGCGCGCTGATGAATGGCGGCTATCTGATCACGCCGACCTTCATCAAACGCAGCGAGGAGGAAGCGAAGGCGGGCGCCGAACGCGTCGTGAAGCCTGAGACGAGCGAGGCGATGCGTTATCTCATGCGCCTCAACGCCGAGATCGGCACGGCGCGAAAGGTGAACGTCCCTGGCTATTACGTCGGCGGCAAAACCGGCACCGCGGAAAAGGTCGTTAATGGCCATTATTCGAAGAACCGGCTGTTTAACACTTTCATGGCCGTCGCGCCGTCGGACAAGCCGAAATATCTGTTCCTGACCATCATGGACGAACCGCAGGGCTTGCCGGAAACCGGCGGCTACGCCACGGCGGCTTATAACGCGGGACATGTCACGGGCGAAATCATCGAGCGCGTCGGTCCGATTCTCGGCCTTGCGCCGCGGTTCGAGCCGCCGCACCAGCCTTTCCCGCTCCTCGCCAAATTGGGTTATGGCTATGCCAATGTTCCGGCCCGCGGCGGCGGAGGACATTGATGCTGCTTTCGGAACTCCTTGCGACGCCAGACCTCGAGCCCGCCTTGCGCGGGCTTGCCGTCTCCGGCCTGACGGCCGACAGTCGAATGGCGCGCGGCGGCTTTGCCTTTTTCGCCATCCCGGGCCACGCCGGGGACGGCATGGCCTATGTCGCCGACGCGAAGGCGCGCGGCGCCTGCGTCGTCGTCGCGCAGCGGCGAGCTGACAGCCCGCTGCCGCTTGTCGTCGTCGATGATGTTCGACGCGCCCTAGCCCTCGCCGCCGCGCGCTTCTTTTCGCGTCAGCCGTCGATGATTGCGGCGGTTACGGGAACGAGCGGCAAGACGTCAGTGGTGGCCTTCTTGCGCCAGATCTGGGCCGCGCTTGGACATGAGGCGGCGTCGCTCGGCACCGTTGGAATCGTCGATTCTCGCGGCGCGCATTATGGAGCGCTGACGACGCCCGGACCGGTCGAACTGCACCGAACGCTGGACGAACTTGCCGGACGCGGCGTGACGCATCTCGCGATGGAGGCCTCGTCGCTGGGGATTGATCAGCGGCGGCTCGACGGCATGCGCGTCGACGTCGCGGGCTTCACCAATTTCTCGCGCGACCATCTCGACCACCACGCCGACATGGAGGATTATTTCGCGGCGAAGATGCGGCTCTTCGACACGCTGCTGCACCCGGGCCAGACGGCGGTGATCGACGCCGACAGCGACGTTGCGTCGCGCGTCATCGAAGTCTGCCGAGCGAGGAGCCTTATCGTTTTTAGCGTCGGTTCGCAGGGAGAGACGATAAAGCTCGTTTCGGCGACGCCGTCCGCCTTAGCGACGTCGCTGCGGCTCCGCTATAATGGCGCCGACTATGAGGTCAATCTGCCGCTTGCCGGCGCTTTCCAGGTCTCGAATGCGCTCGTCGCCGCCGGGCTGGCTATCGCAAGCGGCGATGATCCGGGGCAGGTCTTTGCGGCGCTTGAAGCGCTCAAGGGCGCGCCGGGGCGGCTCGAACTCGTCGGTCAGCGCAATGGCGCGCCGATTTTCGTAGATTATGCGCATAAGCCTGACGCGCTGGAGAAAGTGCTCGCCACTTTGCGGCCGCTGACAAAAAAACGCCTGATTGTCGTCTTCGGGTGCGGCGGCGATCGCGACCGTGGCAAGCGCCCGCTGATGGGGGACATCGTCGCCCGCGCGGCGGATGTCGCCATCGTCACGGACGACAATCCGCGCAGCGAGGACGCCGCCGCCATTCGCGCAGAAATTCTCGAAGGAACCCGTAGCGGCGCGGCGCACATCATCGAGATCGGCGACCGGCGCGCGGCGATCGCCAACGCCGTCGCGGGACTTGAAGCGGGCGATGCGCTCGTCGTGGCTGGAAAAGGCCACGAAACCGGGCAGATCGTCGGCGACCGCGTTTTGCCTTTCTCCGATCATGAGGCGATTGCGCAGGCGCTCAAGGAGAATCATCCATGACCAAGAGGCCGTTATGGTCGGGATTGGCGCTGGTCGGCGCGCTGCGGGCGCGTGCGAGCGGCGGCCTTGCGCGCGAAGCCGCCGGCGTTTCCATCGATACCCGCACCCTTCAGCCCGGCGATCTATTTATCGCCATTAAGGGCGAGACGCGCGACGGTCACGACTTCGTGCGGCTGGCGTTTGAGAAAGGCGCGGCGGCCGCGGTCATCGACGAAGCGCATGCGACTGAGCTTTCCGGCGCCGGCCCGCTTTTCGTCGTCAGAGACGTGCAGCAGTCGCTCGAGTCGCTGGGTGCGCGGGCGCGCGAGCGAAGCGCCGCCTTCATCGCCGCCGTCACCGGCTCCGTCGGCAAGACCTCGACGAAAGACATGATCCGGCTGATGCTGTCGCGGTTCGGCGAAACGCATGCCTCGGCGGCGTCTTACAACAATCACTGGGGCGTGCCGTTGACGCTTGCGCGCATGCCGGCGGAGTCGCGCTTTGGCGTGTTCGAACTCGGCATGAATCACGCGGGCGAGATCGCCGCGCTCGTCGCTCAGGTGCGCCCCCACGTCGCCGTCGTGACCCGCATCGCACCGGTTCATCTCGAATATTTCGGATCAATCGAGAAGATTGCGGACGCCAAGGCTGAAATCTTTTCCGCGCTCGACGGCGGCGTGGCGATCATCAACCGCGACGATGGATTTTACGAGCGCCTCGCCGCGGCGGCTGCGCCGACCGCCAGCCATGTCTTTGGGTTCGGCGAGACGGAAGGCGCGCATGCGCGGCTCCTGTCTTACGAGCCCGCCGGCGAAGGCGCGCTGGTCGAGGCGGAAATTCTCGAGCGGCGACTGCGCTTTCGCATCGGCGCCCCCGGCAAGCATATCGCCATGAACGCGCTCGCGGCGCTGCTCGTGGGCGTCGTTTTCGACGTGGATTTGGAGGAAGCTGCGGCGGCCTTCAGCGAATTCACGCCGCCCTCCGGACGCGGCCAGCGCGAAAAAATAGCGATTCCAGACGGCGCGTTCACGCTTATCGACGAAAGCTACAACGCCAACCCGACCTCCATGCGGGCGGCGCTGCAGCTGCTCGGCGGCGCGGCCATCGGACCGGGGGGCCGGCGCATCGCCGTGCTCGGCGACATGCTGGAGCTCGGGCCTCAGGCGGCCGAACTGCACGCCGAACTCGCTCAGGATCTTATCGACGCCAATGTCGATCTGCTATTCACCTCGGGGCCATTGATGTCACGCTTGAGTTACGCTGTGCCTGATTCGATGCGCGCCGCGCATCGGGCGACGCCGCTGGAGCTGGAAGAGGCCGTTCTTGCAGCGGTCCGTCCCGGCGATGTGGTGATGGTGAAAGGCTCCAATGGTTCGCGGATGGCGCGGATCGTCTCGGCCTTGAAAAGCGCATTCGCTCGCGAGATGGCGAGCTGAGGAGAGACGATGCTGACGCTGCTTGCGGACTTATCTTATCTTTACAGTCCGCTAAACGTCTTTCGTTACATCACTTTTCGCGCCGCTATGGGAGCGGCGACGGCGCTGTTCTTCGTGTTTTTCTTCGGACCGGGCGTGATCGCCGCGTTGCGCATCAAGCAGGGCAAGGGCCAGCCGATCCGCGAGGACGGACCGGCGTCGCATCTTGTGACCAAAAAAGGCACGCCGACGATGGGCGGCCTGATGATCCTTTCGGGGCTGGTCGCGGCGACGCTGCTCTGGGCGAATTTGCGCAACGCCTATGTGTGGATCGTGCTCTTCGTCACCGTCAGCTTCGGCCTCATCGGCTTTTATGACGACTATCTCAAGGTGACCAAGCAGTCGCACGCCGGCTTTTCGGGCAAGATGCGATTGGCGCTCGAGTTTCTGATTGCCGGCCTGGCTTGCTACGCGCTGATGGAAACCGGCGGCGAGAACATGACGAAGCTCGCCATCCCCATGGTGCGGGGCTATGTCGCGACGCTGGGTCCGCTCTTCATCCTGTTTGGCGCCTTCGTCATCGTCGCCGCGGGCAATTGCGTCAATCTCACCGATGGACTCGACGGCCTCGCCATCGTGCCGTCGATGATCGCCGCCGGCGCCTTTGCAATCTTCGCCTATCTCGTCGGCAATTCGATCTTTTCGAATTACCTCGGCGTCAATTACGTGGCCGGCGTCGGCGAATTGACCATCGTTTGCTCGGCCTTCATCGGCGCAGGGCTCGGCTTTTTGTGGTTCAACGCGCCGCCGGCGCAAATCTTCATGGGCGACACCGGCTCGCTGGCGCTCGGCGGGCTCGTCGGCTCCGTGGCGGTGGCGGTGAAGCAGGAATTCGTGCTCGTCATCGTCGGCGGCCTTTTTGTTATCGAAGGCGCGTCAGTCATCATTCAGGTGGTCTATTACAAGCTGACCGGTAAGCGCATCTTCCTGATGGCGCCGATCCATCATCATTTTGAACAGAAGGGGTGGAAGGAGCCGCAGATCGTCATCCGCTTCTGGATCATCGCCTTCGTCCTGGCCCTGATGGGCCTCTCGACCTTGAAGCTGAGGTGACGATGACGCCGGTCGAGACATTCAAAGGCAAGCGCGTCGCGCTTTTCGGCCTCGGCGGTTCGGGCCTGTCCACGGCCCGCGCGCTGATCGCCGGCGGCGCCCAGGTCGCCGCCTGGGATGACGGCGAAGCCGGCCGACTCAAGGCGGTCGCGCAGAGCATCGCGCTCGAGGATCTCGCGGCGGCGGATTGGAGCGGCTTTGACGCGCTCATTCTCTCTCCCGGCGTGCCGCTGACCCATCCCGAGCCGCATTGGACGGTGCAGGCGGCGATGGCCGCCGGAGTCGAGATCATCGGCGACGTCGAACTGTTCTGCCGCGAACGCGAAGCGCGCGCCGGGGGATCGCCCTTCGTCGCCATCACCGGCACAAACGGCAAATCGACGACCACGGCGCTGATCGCGCATATCTTGCGCGAGGCCGGCCGCGAGGTTCAACTCGGCGGCAACATCGGCGTGCCGATTCTCGACCTCGAGCCGCCGTCGGACGAGCGCATTCACGTCATCGAATGCTCGTCGTTCCAGATTGATCTCGCGCCCTCGCTGGCGCCGACCATCGGCGTGCTGATCAACATCACGCCGGACCATATCGATCGTCACGGGACAATCGAAAATTACGCAGCGATCAAGGAGCGGCTCGTCGCCGCGGCGGAAGTGGCTCTGGTCGGCGTCGATGACGCCTATTGCCATGCGATCGGCGCGCGCCTCGTTGAAGCCGAGTCCTCCGAGCGGCGCGTCGTGCCGGTCTCCGGGAAGCGTGCGCTCGACTGGGGTTTCTATGTCGAGGATCGAAGCGTCTATTTCCGCGAGCAGGGACATCCGCCCGAGGAGGCCGAGCTGATCGGTTCGCTCGACGGCGCACGCGCGCTTCGCGGCGCGCATAATGCGCAGAACGCCGCCTTCGCCGCCGCCGCCGCGTGGGAATGCGGATTGGACGACGACGAGATCTTGAGCGGCTTGTTGAGCTTCCCCGGCTTGCCGCATCGGATGGAGGAAGTCCGGCGCATCGAGCGCGCTCTTTTTGTCAACGATTCGAAGGCGACCAACGCCGACGCGGCCGAAAAGGCATTGGTGAGCTTTACCGATATTTACTGGATTCTCGGCGGCCGATCGAAAGAGGGCGGCGTCGAAGCGCTGCGTCCGCATTTCTCGCGCATCCGCAAAGCCTATCTGATCGGCGAGGCCGCCGACGATTTTGCGCGCACGCTGGAAGGCGCGCTGCCTTTCGAACATTGCGGAACGCTTGACGTCGCGACGACGCGCGCGGCGCTCGACGCGCTTGCCGAAGACGCGCCGGAGCCGGTCGTGCTGCTGTCGCCGGCCTGCGCCTCCTATGACCAGTTCGCCAATTTCGAGGCGCGGGGCGATGCGTTTCGCGGCGTCGTTGAGGGGCTTCCCGCCGTGATCGCGGCGCGAAAAGGAGATGAGACATGATCTCGCGCGCGGAACGAACGCTATTCTCCGACTGGGCGTGGACAGTGGATCGCTGGCTGCTTGCCAGCCTCGCGCTGCTGATCGTCGCCGGCCTCGTCTTCGCCATGGCCGGCAGCCCGCCCGTCGCGGAGCGGCTGCACCTGCCGACCTTCCACTTCGTCAACCGGCAAGTGCTCTATCTTCTGCCGGCGCTCGTCCTGATGATCGCGACGTCGTTTCTTTCGCCGCGTCACGTGCGCCGACTGGCGCTGGTGATTTTCGTCGTCTCTCTCGCGCTCGTCTTCGCCACCATCTTCTACGGTCAGGAAGTGAAGGGCGCGAAGCGATGGATCTTCGGCGTTCAGCCCTCGGAATTCTTGAAGCCCGCCTTCGTCGTGCTCGTCGCCTGGGCCTTCTCCGAAGGGGCGCGTCGCAAGGATGTTCCGGGCAATCTGATCGCGCTTCTGCTCCTGCCGATCGCGATTGTGCCGCTGATGATGCAGCCGGACTACGGCCAGACGATGCTGATTTCGATTGTCTGGGCGGCGCTGTTTTTCATGGCCGGCTTGCACTGGATCTGGGTTGTCGGATTGGGCGGGCTTGGCGGCGTCTCAGCGCTGCTCGCCTACAAATTCGTGCCGCATGTTCATGCGCGCATCGAGTCCTTTTTGGAGCCGCCGCCGCCGGTCGCGGGCGTGCCCGCGAATTTTCAGTCGGAGACGGCCCTGGAGAGCTTCATCGCCGGATCGTGGTTCGGCAAGGGGCCAGGCGAAGGGGTCATCAAGCGCATCCTGCCCGACTCCCACACGGATTTCATCTTTGCGGTCATCGGCGAGGAGTTCGGCGTTCTTGTCTGCATCGCGCTCGCCGGGGTCTTCGCCTTCGTCGTGGTGCGGGGGCTGTTCTCGGCGGCGCGCAACAGCGACCCCTTCTGTCGTTTTGCGACCGCGGGACTCGTGATGCTGTTTGGCCTGCAGAGCTGCATCAATATGGCGGTGAACGTGCATCTGATGCCCGCCAAGGGCATGACGCTGCCCTTCGTCTCCTATGGCGGCTCTTCGCTGATTTCGCTGTCGCTCGGCATGGGCTTTCTGCTCGCCGTCACGCGCAAGCGGCCGCGGTCCCGTGTGCTGAGTGAGCTCGCCGCAACGGGCGCGCCCGCCGCCGCGTGATAAAAGCCTCGGTATGATCGATTCGCCAATTCTCCTCGCCGCCGGCGGCACCGGCGGCCATCTTTTTCCGGCTGAGGCGCTTGCGCATGCGCTCGCCGCCCGCGGGCTGGCGGTGGAGCTCGTCACCGAGGAGCGCGCCCTGCGCTACGGCGGCGCCTTTCCGGCGCGGGCCATGCATGTGATCCCCGCCGGCACGCCGCGGGGCGGCTCGCTGCTGGCCAAGGCCCAGGCGGTTGCGCGTCTCGCCCTCGGCACGGCGCAGGCGGCCGCGCTGCTGCGCCAGGTCAAACCGGCCGCGGTGATCGGTTTTGGCGGCTATCCGACCGTCCCGCCCTTGCTGGCGGCGTCCTATCTCGGCGTGCCGAGCGCTTTGCACGAAGCGAACGGCGTCATGGGCAAGGCCAATCGCTTCCTCTCCGGCCGCGTCGACAGGATCGCCGCCGGCCTGCCGACTCTCGCCGTGCCGCCGGCCCTGCAAAGCAAGCTCGTCGTCACCGGCAATCCGGTGCGTCCCAATGTGCTCGAGGCCGCCAAGACTCCCTATCCTTCGTTCGACGATGGAATGTTCCGGCTGCTCGTCGCCGGCGGCTCTCAGGGCGCCCGCGTCATGGCGGACATCGCGCCGGCGGCCGTCGCGGCGCTCCCCGATGCGCTGCGGGCGAAAATCTCCGTCGTGCAACAGGCGCGTCCCGAAGATATCGCGCGGGTCGAGGCGGTCTACGCCGGCGCCGGGGTCGACGCAGAGATTGCGCCCTTTTTCGCCGATTTCCCGGCGCGGCTCGCGGCGGCGCATTTCGTCATCACCCGCGCCGGCGCGTCGACGGTCTCGGAGCTTGCGGTCGTCGGGCGACCGGCGATGCTGGTGCCGCTGCCGCATGCGCTCGACCAGGATCAGGCGGCGAACGCCGCTTTTCTCGAAGCGGCGGGCGGCGCGGAAACCGTGCGCCAGAGCGACTTCACGCCGGAATTTTTGACGCGGCGGCTTTGTGACCTCATCAATGCGCCGGCGCAGCTTTCCGCGCGCGCCGAAGCCGCCAGACGGGTCGGCGTCGCCGACGCCGCCGATCGTCTCGCCGATCTGATCATCGACGTGGCGCGGACGGCCGCTACGAAACGGAGTTAGGGATGAAACTGCCGAAAGAGTTGGGCCCGATTCACTTCGTCGGCATCGGCGGCATCGGCATGTCTGGAATCGCCGAAGTGCTGCTCAATCTCGGCTACAAGGTGCAGGGATCTGACGCGGCCGAAAACGCCAACGTCAAGCGTCTCGTCGAAAAGGGCGCGACGGTCAGCATCGGACATGACGCGAAAAATCTCGGCGAAGCCGCAGTGGTCGTCGTCTCCACCGCGATCAAGCGCGACAATCCCGAACTTGTCTTGGCGCGCGAAAAACGTCTGCCGGTCGTGCGTCGCGCCGAAATGCTGGCCGAACTGATGCGCCTGAAGCAATGCGTCGCCATCGGCGGCACCCACGGCAAGACGACGACGACCTCGCTCGTTGCGACGCTGCTCGACGCCGGCGGCCTCGATCCGACCGTGATCAACGGCGGCATCATCAACGCCTATGGCACGAATGCGCGTCTTGGCGCCGGCGACTGGATGGTGGTGGAGGCTGACGAAAGCGACGGCACGTTTCTCAAACTGCCGGCGGACGTCGCCATCGTCACCAATATCGATCCGGAACATCTCGACCATTTCCATACATTCGACGCCATCAAGGAAGCCTTCCGCAACTTCGTCGAGAATATTCCCTTCTATGGCTTCGCGGTGATGTGCCTCGACCACCCGACGGTGCAGGAGCTCGTCGGCCGCATCGAGGACCGCCGCGTCATCACCTATGGCGAAAATCCGCAGGCCGACGTGCGCCTGCTCGACGTCGATCTTGAGGGCGGCGTGTCGAAGTTCAATGTGTTGCTGCGCGACCGCAAGACGTCGCAGGCGATCTATCTCGAAAATCTCGTCCTGCCGATGCCGGGCCATCACAATGCGTTAAACGCGACGGCGGCGATCGCCGTCGCCAATCAGCTCGGCCTTTCGCCCGAACAAATCCGCAAGGCGCTTGCCGGCTTTGGCGGCGTGAAGCGGCGCTTCACCAAGACCGGCGAATGGAACGGCGTGCAGATTTTCGACGACTATGGCCATCATCCCGTCGAAATCGCCGCCGTGCTGCGCGCGGCGCGCGCCTCCACCAAGGGCAAGGTCGTCGCGCTGATGCAGCCGCATCGCTATTCGCGGCTGCAGTCGCTTTTTGATGCTTTCGCCACCTGTTTCAACGACGCCGACGTGGTCATCATCGCCGACGTCTACTCCGCAGGCGAGCAGCCGATACCGGGCGCCGATCGCGACGCGCTTGTGTCCGCCATCAAGGCGCATGGCCATCGCCGCGCGATGGGGCTGCCTTCGCCTGAGGTTCTTGCAGCGATGGTTCGCGAGATCGTTGCGCCAGGCGATTATGTCGTGTGTCTTGGCGCCGGCAATATCACGCAATGGGCCTATGCGCTGCCGGAACAATTGGCGGCCGGGCAGGGAACAAGTTGAGGGAGGATATATTGAAAGTGAGTGGTCGGCTCGCATCCGTATATCCTGAAGGCAATCCGAGCGAGACCTCAACATCCCGCCAAGTGTAGCCCAGCGTCGTGGCGTGATTTGACTTCCGCAGAATTGCGACTACGTTTGACTACATGGTAGTCATCCTCTCCGAGTCATGAAATCCGCCGCGCCCACGCCGACATCCGTTCGTCTGACCGACGAAACGCGCAAAATCCTCGACGAGGCGGCGCGGCGCACGCGGCGCTCGCGTTCTTATCTCGTTGAGGAAACGCTCAAGCAGTTTCTTCCGCGCATCGTGCAGAAGGAAACTCAGCCTTCGCCGCAAGAGCGCATTCGTCGCCTGAAGGAGCTGGAGGGCATCGGCTACCGGCTTGTCGGACCGCAATCCGTCGAGGAGATCGACGCACGCATCCGTGAATTCCGCGGCGATGACTGAGACGCTTCCGGTCGAAGGCGGGCGGGCCTATTTCGACGCAAACATGGTCATCTATTTCATCGAGGCCAATCCGGAGTTTTATTCGAAGGTCTCCAGCCTCTGGTATGCCCTCATCGAACGAAACACGACCTTTGTCACGAGTGAAATCTGCGTTGCGGAATGCTTTTACGGCGCCTTCAGACGTCAGAGTCAGGTGCTCGAAAACGGTTACGATCGACTGTTCTTTGGGGAGAGGACCTTCGACATTCGGGCTGTGGACCTCGATACTCTCGTCGGAGCGGCGCGCCTCGGCGCCGATCTCGGCCTAAGACTGATAGACGCGGTGCATTTTCGAACGGCGTTGGCCTCGCAATGCGATATCTTCGTCACGAACGATCGCCGATTCCGCTCGAGTCATGGCGTGCGCGTCGTCCAAATCGCGGAACTGTGACGTAACGTCGATCAAGCCGAAAGCCGCACATGACCTTCCCCGATATCTCCGCTGATATAACGGCCGCGATGCCGCAATTGAGCGGGCGCATCACGGCGAATGAGCCGCTCGCGCCCTACACATGGTTTCGCGTCGGCGGCCCGGCGCAGATCCTGTTCATGCCGGCCGATGAAGCCGATCTCGCCTATTTCCTGGCGCGGTTGCCGCGAGAGATTCCCGTGACCGTCGTCGGCCTTGGCTCCAATCTGATCGTGCGCGACGGCGGCGTCGAAGGCGTCGTCATACGGCTTTCGGCCAAGGGCTTTGGCGAGATCGTCGTCGAAGACGGCTGCAGGCTGCGCGTCGGCGCCGCGGTTCCGGACGTGAAGGCGGCGCGCGCAGCGGCGGAAGCGGGCGTTGACGGGCTGGCGTTCTATCGCGGCATTCCCGGCGCGATCGGCGGCGCGCTGCGCATGAACGCCGGCGCGCATGGCGGCGAAACAAAGGACGCGCTGATTGAAGCGCGCGGCGTCGACCGCGCCGGCGACGCCCGCGTCTTTAGCGTCGCCGCTATGGGCTACGCCTATCGCCATTGTTCCGCCCCCGACGACGTGATCTTCACGCAGGCGCTCTACCAGGGACGTCCCGGCGATCCGGCGACAATCATCGCCGAGATGGAGCGCATCACCGCGGCGCGTGAGGCCTCGCAGCCGATCAAGGAAAAGACCGGCGGCTCGACTTTCAAGAATCCTGACGGCGAAAAGGCGTGGCGGTTGATTGACGCGGCCGGCTGTCGCGGACTCATCGTCGGCGATGCGCAGGTCAGCGAAATGCACTGCAATTTCCTCATTAATCGCGGCGGCGCGAGCGCCGCCGACATCGAGACGCTTGGCGAAGAAGTGCGCCGGCGCGTGCGCGAGACAAGCGGCGTCGAACTACATTGGGAGATCAAGCGCATCGGCGTCGCTTGAGATGAATGGCGCGAGAAGATTGCGTCGTCGCTGCTGAGATCTTAGCGTGGACGCTTGAGGAGATTCCCGCCGTGCCGCCTCGAATAAAATCGCACCGTTTCTCGGACGCCGCTGAAACGGCGGCCACGTCGAAAAGCGGCGACGAGCAGGGACCGAAGAAGAGTCCTTGGGTGGAAGATCGAGTTTCGCGAGCGTCAGGCGCGTTAAGCGACTCGCTTTGTCCTTTCGCCACATTCACCGAATGGGCTTCGGAAGCCGACGAAGCCGCCTATTCGGATCTTTAGTTGGCATTTTTCAAGTCGAGAGCACATGACCAAGCACGTCGCCGTTCTGATGGGCGGACTCTCCGCCGAACGCGAAATTTCCTTGCGCTCGGGCGAGGCCTGCGCGAAAGCCCTCGAAGAGCAGGGATTTCATGTGTCCCGCGTCGATGCGGGGCATGACGTCGCGAATGTTCTTGCGGCGCTCAAACCCGATGTCGCCTTCAACGCGCTTCATGGCAAGTTTGGCGAGGACGGCTGCATTCAGGGCGCGCTGGAGCTTCTGCGCCTCCCCTATACGCATTCGGGCGTGCTCGCCTCTTCGGTGGCGATGAAAAAGGATATCGCGAAGACGGTGATGGCGGCCGCCGGCGTTCCGACGCCAAAAGGGCGCGTTCTGCACAGGCTGGACGCGGCCAAAGCGCACGCGCTGCCCCTTCCTTATGTCCTCAAGCCCGTCTCCGAAGGCTCCTCCTTCGGCGTCTTCATCGTCAACGAGGGCCAAGAGCATCCCCCGCAGGAATTATGGCGTGAGGATTGGACTCATGGCGACATGATGCTCGCGGAGCAGTTCATCGCCGGGCGCGAACTCACATGCGCCGTCATGAACGACAAGGCGCTCGACGTGATCGAAATCCTCGCGGCCGACGGCGGTTGGTACGATTATCACGCCAAATACGCCAAGGGCGGCTCGAAACACGTCCTTCCGGCAAATCTTAAACCGAATATTTACCAAGAGGTCCAACATTTGGCCCTTGAGGCTCATCGAGCTCTCGGCTGTCGCGGCGTAAGCCGCGCGGACTTCCGATACGACGACCGCCCCGGAGGTACGGGCGAGCTCGTCGTATTGGAAGTGAACACGCAGCCGGGAATGACGGAGACCTCGCTCGTGCCAGAAATGGCGGCATACGCAGGTTTTTCATTCGGCGAGTTGGTCAGATGGATGGTGGAAGACGCATCCTGCGATCGTTGAGAGAGTCGTTTTCGGCTCGGCACTCGCTCGTCCCCATCGTTCCCGGAGAAGGCCCATACGCCCTGGCGGCGGCCGCCGTTGCGACCGCCCCGCCGCCGGCAGCCGTTCCCGCCGCCGCGGCGGTCGCTCCACGCGCGACGGCGCGAAGAACCCGCGGTGAACGTTTCCTTTCGCGCCTTGCCTTGTTGGGTCGTCCCGGCGTCGGCGCTCTGGCGACGCTCGCGCTCTTCGCCGCCGTCGGCGCGGCGGGATTCGTCGAGAACGGCGGCTACGCCGCGCTCGTCGCAAGTGAGGGCGAGCTCTACGACATCGCGGCGCGCGTCGCCGGGTTTCCGATTTCCGCCGTCACCATCACCGGGCAATCGCGTTTGACCGAACGCGAACTTCTCGAGGCCGCAGGCGTCGGGCCACGAAACTCCTTGCCCTTTCTCGATGCGACGGCGGTGCGCGACCGGCTGATGCAGGTCCCCCTCGTCAAATCCGCGCGGGTGATGAAGCTGTACCCCGATCGCCTGGTCGTCGCGATCGAAGAGCGGCAGCCAAGCGCTTTGTGGCAGCGCGACGGACGCGTCGCCGTCATTTCCGAAGACGGCGTGCCGATCGATGAGTTGCGCGACCAGCGCTATCTCGGTCTGCCGTTCGTCGTCGGCGAGGGCGCGCAGAAGCGGCTGCTCGAATTTCTCATGCTGATGACGAAGGCCGGCGACCTTGCGCATCGCATCAAGGCCGGCGTGCTCGTCGCAGGACGCCGCTGGAACTTCGAGGTGACGAATGGCGTCACGGTGAAACTGCCGGAAGTTGATCCATCCGGCGCGCTGGAGACGCTCGCGCGGCTGCAGCGAGAGGCGCGGATCCTCGACAAGGACGTCATGTTTATCGACTTGCGCATTCCCGACCGCGTCAGCGTCAGGCTGACGGAAGAGGCCGCTGCGGCGCGCGAAGCGCAGCTTGCGCCGCGCAAGTCGACCAAGAGTGGTGGTTAGCTGCATGATTTCCCCTGGTGTCCCACCGCGCATGAAGCCGCTCTCGCCGCGTCGCTCGGCGACTTTCGCGGCGCTTGACGTCGGCACGTCGAAGATCGCCTGCCTGATCGCGCGGCTGACCCCGCTTGGCGCGGTCGCGCCCGGCGATTGGCGCACGCATCGCGTTCGCGTCGTTGGCATTGGCCATCAGCGCTCTTTGGGCGTGAAGAACGGCCTCGTCGTCGACATGGACGCCGCCGACGCCGCGATCCGGCAAACCGTGGACGCCGCCGAGCGCATGGCGGGCATGCAGGTCGAGCGCGTCCTTGTCACGGCGTCGGGCGGCCGACTGTCCTCGCAGCATTTTCAGGCGAAACGCGTCATCGGCGGCCGTGAAGTCGCCGAACACGATATTCATCGGGTTCTCGAAGCTTCGGCCGCACATCATCTCAATCGCGGCCGCATCGCCGTGCATTCGCTGCCGACGGGCTTTTCGCTCGACGGCGTGTCCGGCATCCGAGAGCCCAAGGACATGATCGGCGATGAACTCGCGGTCGATCTCCACGTCGCGACCTGCGATCAGGCCGCCGCCCGCAATCTTCTCGTCGCCGTCGAGCGCAGCCATCTCAGCGTCGAAGCCATGGCCGCCGCGCCTTATGTCGCCGGGCTCTCCACGCTCGAGCCGGACGAGGCCGAGATGGGCGTCGTGGTCATCGACATGGGCGCTGGATCAACGTCGGTAGCCGTCTTCGCCAGGGGCGAAATGATTCACCTTGACGCCGTCACGCTTGGCGGCGCCCACGTCACGATGGACATCGCGCGCGGACTCGACGCGCGGCTCTCCGACGCGGAGCGGCTGAAGACCTTTCACGGCTCGGCGATCGCATCGACCTCGGACGAGCGCGAAACCATTTCCTTCGATCACGTCGGCGAGAGCGATCACAAGGCGCATGCGCCTAAATCGCATCTCGTGCGCATCATTCGCCCGCGAATCGAGGAAACGCTCGAGTTCCTACGCGATCGCTTGGCCAAGGCTGGCCATCCGAGCGGTCCTGGCCGCCGCATCGTGCTGACGGGCGGCGCCAGCCAACTCACAGGCGTCGCCGAAGCGGCGCGGCGGATTCTTGGCGGCCAGGTTCGGGTCGGACGTCCGATCGGCGTCGAAGGCTTGCCGGACTCCTCGAAGAGCCCCGCCTTCGCGGCCGCGGCCGGGCTGCTCGTCTATCCGCAAGTCGCGGCGCATGAATATTTCGAGCCGCGCCGGATCGAGCGCGCGGCGACGGGAACTGACGGATACATCTCGCGCGTAGGGAGATGGTTAAGAGAAAGCTTCTAGTATCGCGTGAAAGTGATTCTTTCGACCCGGCGCTCCTTTCGACGCGCCGAGCATGATTGCCAAGGACGACGCGTTCGGCGACCGGGCGTCCAAGGGCGAAGGACAACGGGCGCCGAGTTGTGAACGCATTGGTGAGAGGCCTGGCAGATGACGATCAACCTTAAAGCTCCCGAACTCAGGGAATTGAAGCCCCGCATCATGGTTTGCGGCGTCGGCGGCGGCGGCTGCAACGCCGTCAACAATATGATCACCTCCGGTCTGTCCGGCGTCGATTTCCTTGTCGCCAATACTGACGCCCAGGCGCTCGCGTCGTCGCAGGCGGAGCGAATCATTCAAATGGGCCTGCAGGTGACGGAAGGGCTGGGCGCCGGCGCTCAGCCGGAAGTCGGCCGGGCCGCCGCGGAGGAAGCGCGCGAAGAAATTCGCGAGCATCTCTCCGGCGCGCATATGTGCTTCGTCACCGCCGGCATGGGCGGCGGCACCGGTACGGGCGCCGCGCCGGTGATCGCGCAGATCGCGCGCGAAATGGGCATCCTCACCGTCGGCGTCGTGACCAAGCCGTTCCATTTCGAAGGTCAACGTCGCCTGCGCATCGCCGAATCGGGCATCTCCGAACTGCAAAAATGCGTCGATACGCTGATCGTCATCCCGAATCAGAATCTCTTCCGCATCGCCACGGAGAAAACGACCTTCGCCGACGCCTTCGCCATGGCCGACCAGGTTCTCTATTCGGGAGTCGCGTCGGTCACGGATTTGATGGTCAAGGAAGGCCTCATCAATCTCGACTTTGCCGACGTTCGCTCGATCATGCGCGGCATGGGCAAGGCGATGATGGGCACCGGCGAAGCGACGGGCGAAAATCGCGCCAATCTCGCCGCGGAAGCCGCGATCGCCAATCCGCTGCTTGACGAAGTGTCGATGAAGGGCGCGCGCGGCCTGCTGATCTCGATCACCGGCGGCCACGATCTGACGCTCTACGAAGTCGACGAGGCCGCGAGCCGCATTCGCCAGGAGGTCGACGAGGACGCCAACATCATTCTGGGCGCGACATTCGATTCGTCGCTTGAAGGCGTGGTGCGCGTCTCCGTCGTCGCGACGGGCATCGACCTGACCGCCATCACGGCTGATGATCCCACAAGCGAATCGCGTCTCGCCGAAGCCGCCGAGCGCCTGCGCGCCCAATTGCAGCAGGCGCGCGCGCAGCAGGCGCCTGCCGTCGAGGCCGCGCCGGTCCTGCGTCATCGCGAAGAGCCGCAGGCTGCGGCCGGCTATTATTCTGAGCCGGCGCCGCCGCATGGCGTCTATCTCGAGCCGGCGCCGCCGCGTCTCGCCTATGGCGAGCCG
>JALHNR010000006.1 GCA_022843525.1 Methylocystis sp.
ATTTGCAGCAGCGACTTCCGCCCGTCCCTTGCCATTTCTATCCCTGAGCCAACACCCACAAACCAACCGGTAGGACGGATTGTTTCCATAGGGCTGCCGGCCCCTACTCCCACTCGATTGTTTTAAGTCATCGTAACGCGCTGAATTTTCAGCGCAAATTTTTTCTGTGTGCGATGAAGAACCGTCTCCCCGGTCCGTCAGAAATTTGCGCTCTTGATTTCAAACACAAATTTGGACGATCCGCAGTTTGCTCGGTTTCAGCGACTGTCGATAACGATCGGTCGATTTTTTGAACTCTTTGATGACTACGGCGTCGCCGGACAGCTTCAAAAAAGACCGTCATCGCCGCACCTGCTGCATCGCGTCTTCTCGGCCACGAAAGGATCCCTGGTCAGCAGGTCGGAATAGTGCCGCCGTCGATGACGAACTCGGCCCCGGTTATGGACGAAGCGCGGTCGGAGATCAGGAAGGCGGCAAGCTCCGCCACCTCCTCGGGCTCCGCCGGACGGCCGAGAGGAATGCCCCCAAGCGAGTCCATCAACTGTTTCAAAGCCGCGTCGCGGTCGCCCCCCAGCGACTGGGCGAGGCGCCCGATCAGCGCCTCCGCCGCCGTCGTCTTCACGAAGCCGGGCGCCAGCGCGACAACACGCACGCCCTTGGACCCAAGCTCGTTGGACAGGCCCTTGCTGTAGTTGCTGAGCGCCGCCTTGGCGGCAGCATATGGGAGGGTTGCGTTGTACAGCGGCAGCGTCCGCTGGATGGAGGTGACGTGCAGGATCACGCCCGCGCCGCGCTCGATCATCGCGGGCGCGAGCAGCCGATCAAGCCGAACCGCGGGGTAGAGGTTCGCCGCCATGGTCTCCTCCCATGACGTGTCGGACGCCGCCGCAAAGCCGCCGGCCGGCGTCGAGGACGACCCGACAACATGGACGATCGCGTCGATCCGGCCCAATCGCCGTGTCGCCGCGTCGGCGACCACTTCGACGCCCTCCAAAGTGGACATGTCGGCGGCCACGAAATCCTCGGGCTCGGCAAGGTCGTCGGGCCGCGAGCGGCTAGTGGTGAATACCCACGCGCCAGCGGAGCGCAATCGCGCCACGACTGCGGCGCCTATGCCCTTGGTCCCACCGGTGACCAGGATGGATTTATTAGAAAACTCGATGGACATAGCTGCCTCGGTATCGCTCGCGATGAGCATTGGTGTGTGCGGCGGGCATCGAAGCGCCGAGCGGCGTCAGCGCTCCAGCGCCCAGGTCAGCTGATCGAGAGCGTAGTGATCGCGCCCCCGGAGAGCGTGAAGCGGTAGGTCAGATCAACGGGGTTGCCCGGGAAATCGCCCGTGACGTGAGCCTTCACGATCGGGGCCGCGTCATCGCCTTGGCGCTCGAAGGGCTCGGACTGGAAGCTGTACTTTTTGCGGGTGTCGATCACCCATTGGCGGATCGCCGGCCGGCCGACGAAGTCCTGTTTTTCGTCGTTTACCTTGGCTTCCGGCGCGAAGCAGGCGGCGATACGGTCGGCGGCGTCGGTGTTCGCTGCGGCGAAATACTTCGCGACGATTTCGGGAAGGTCGGGCCTCATTTCTGCATCCTCTCGTTGATCCTGCGGAAGATGCATCTATGCTGGCGAAATGGCTAGAACCGACAAAAAAGTAGGGTACTCACCTACAGGTAAGTTAGAGGATGTGTCGCCCACCATGGCGGCGTCCGGCGCGAAAGAGGCGCTTCAGTTGATCGAGGGCCGCTGGAAGCTCGTGATCATCTTCCATCTCTTCGGGCACGGCGTGCTCCGTTTCTCCGAGCTGGAGCGGGCGATCGAGACCGTGTCGCAGAAGATGCTGATCCAGCAGCTTCGCGAGCTCGAACGTGACGGGATCGTGCAGCGAACCATCTACGCGCAGGTGCCGCCCAAGGTTGAGTATTCGCTAACCGAATGGGGAAAGAAGATCTGCCCGGCGCTCGACGCCCTCCTGGAATGGGGAGCCGAGCGGCCCGTCAGCCCAAGCGCCGACTAAGTGAGCCGCTGCAGGGGACACCTCGCCACTGGGAAGGCTGCGAGGGGGTTCATGCGAACGGAAACCGCAGATCACCAGCGGCGAGAAGCCCGGTGGCGAAACTACAACTTGGCGGGACCCATTCCCGAACTGGGCGACGTCGTCGCCCTCGATGTCCTGGAACTGAACCTGCAATACCCGAGGCTCTTGCCACTCGCCCTTGGCGCCGAACCGGACGGGTCCCATCACGGTCTCGAAGGTCGCGTCCCGCGCATAGGCGGAGAGCCGCTCATCGTCGAACCCTTGGGTCGCCTCCACGGCCTGGGCGACGACCTGCAGTTGCGCATAGGCGAGCGGGGCCATGTAGTGACCTAGCGCATCGACGCCCGCCTCTTGAGCACGTGCCTGATACGTCCCGAGAAGCGCGGCGACTCCAGGGAACATCATGGTGGGCGACGGCACCCAATACTCGTAGTTCACGAAACCATTGAGCAGCGGACCGAGGGTTGTCTTTACCGTCGTGTTCTGAGGACCAATCATGGCTCCGCCGACCATCTTGGGCCGACACGGGTGGGCCTGAATGGCACGCACGAGCCCGACGGAATCGTTGAGATACGAGCAGAGAAACAGCAGATCGCAGCCGCTCGCGGCCACGCCGTCGAGAACGGCCGCGAAGTCCTCGGTCGCCAATGGATAGGTCTCTTCATAGACAACGTCGAAGCCATAGGCCTTGGCGTTGTCTTTGCCGCCCAGCACGGGGTTTCGGGAGAACTCGGCGTCCGCCGACAGGAGCGCCACCGTCCGGGGTCTTGGGCTCTGCTGCGCCGCAAGGGCGAAGAAGCCTTCGGTGAGCGCCGCGTTCGGATTCGGCCCGGTGGGGATCATTGCGAAGTAGTTTGGGTAGTTCAGGGCATTGTTGACGCCCAGTCCCATCAACCCGACAAAGAAGCGACCGCGCTCCATCATCAACGGCATGGCGGGAAGGATAGTGTTGGTGCCGTATCCGCCGATGACCAGATCGACTTTGTCGGCGTCGATCAGCCGGCGATACAGCTGGTCCACGTGCGAGGCATTGGCTTCGTCGTCATAGCGGACGAAATCGACGGGGCGGCCTAGCAGGCCGCCCCGTCTGTTGACGTCGTCCCGCCAGATCTCATGCGCCAGTTGCGCTGACCGACTGTTGCCCGCGAGCGACAAGCAGTAGCTGATGCGAATGGGGGCGGGCATGACGTTCGCGCGGCCTAGAGCCCCGCCGCTTCCGGAGGTGTGGCTAGGAGTTGCATCTCCCAGGCGAACGCCACGCCGCTGGCACCGCCATGTTCGAGAAGGACCCCTGCAAGGCCCGCGGCCGTGTCTGCACGCGCCCAGTCGCGTTGCCATTCGCCAGCCACAGCAGCCCAGTTGATCGGTACAACGCCGGCTGCGATCATCCGACGGACGGCCATGTCGTGGGCCTCGTTGGACACGCCGCCGGAGGCGTCCGTCACGACAAAGACGTCATAGCCTTCGGCCAGGGCCTGGATCGCCGGCATGGCGACGCAGATCTCGGTCCAGAGGCCGGCCAGGATCAGTTGCTTGCGCCCGCTCTTCTTCACGACATCCGTGACGTTGGCGTCCTGCCAGGTGTTGATGAAGGTGCGGTCGATCGGCTTCTGGTCGGGGAAGACGTCTTGAAGACCCTTGATGAGGGCGCCGCCGCGGGCCGCCAGCACCGTCGTGAGAACCGTCGGAACGCCATAGACCTTCGCCGCCTTCGCGAGCCCGATGACGGCGTTGATGACCAATGTCGGTTCGTGACTATTCAGGTTCGCGAACTGAAAAGGCTGGTGGTCGATCAGTACGAGGATGCTGTCTTCGGGACGCAGAAGGGCGTCGAGTCCGGTCTTTGCGGGCATGGGTAACTCCTTGAGATGGACTGGCGCTTAGGCACCGGCCGGGTCGAGAAAGACGTGAAGGCTCTGGATGCGCCCGTCCTCGATGCGGACCACGTCTGTTCCCGTCACCGCGACGGACCCTTCTGGAGGTCCCGCCCGCCAGCGCAGGCGGCCAAGCCCATGGTGGCCTACGGCCGGGCCAATGGCCGTGAAGACGAAATTGGGCGGCAGACTGGTGAGCAGCGCTTCGACCGCTTGTGCGATGGCGTCGTGGCCGGTTGCTATGGCATCGGGCTCATAGATGACCGCGTCCGGTGCATAGAGGTCGCGGATCGCTGCGATGCGTTTCTCGGCGTCACGTTCGCCAAAGACGCGGTTAAGATTGGACTGCAGAAGGCCATTATAATCAACTACACTTGCATTCATTGACCCATCCGAACTCAGCACCGGGCGCGAACTTTTTCGCCCTGAGCGGCCGACTATTTATCACGATGGCCCTCGAACGGCCCTGTCCGATCCTGAGGTCGGCAGTTCGATCTTGCTGCGCTTGGCGGTCCTAGCCTTTCCGTTCGCGCCGCCAAGCGGCGGGGGCCGCGCCGGTGAGTTTTCGGAAGGTCCGCCCGAAATGAACCGCGTCGGCGAAGCCCGTCGCCTCCGCCACTTGGTCGAGCGACGCGTCGGTGTCCATCAGTTGAGCCTGCGCTCGCCGGATGCGCGCGTCCAACTGCCACTGATATGGTGCCATGCCGGTCGAGGCTTTGAATGCGTGGCTGAAATGCGAGGGCGATAGGCCGATTAGCTCAGAGAGATGGGCCAGATCCACCCGCTCTGGAAGATGAGCATCCAGGTAATCCATGACCCGGCGCAAGCGCCAAGGCGCGAGACCCTTGCCGTCCCCCACGCGGGCCGTGGTAGGAGGGGCGAAGAGGCGTGCCGCGATAGCCGCGACGAGACCGTCACCGTAGAGCTGTGCCGAGGGATCGGGGTCGCCTACCGCCTCGGACAACAGCCGCACGAGGGTCCAAAGACGGTCGTCAGAAAAGCGCTGGCGCGGCGCGGTTACCGGATCTCCGGAGATGTCCATGGCCATTTGCTCGGCAAGCGCCTTCAAATCGAAGCTGAGCGTGGCGTCTTTCACAAATCGGGCGTCGGCGGTGTAGCCCCACAACTCCAATCCCGCCGGCGCGAAATGCATGTGCCGAGGCGCGTGATCGATGGGATTGGGTAGGTCGGGGCGAAGCCGCGGCTCGCAACGGCCACCGATCTCTTCGAGCACCACACTAAGACGCGTCTCCTCGCTGTGATGCAATTTATGGGAGACTTGTCCGACGCATTGGAAGCTGGTCACGTCGATCCGCACATCGTTCCAGCAGCCCTGGATCGCCGACACGCTGAGGACATTCTCGGGCGGAGAAGCGTTCTGGTGCATGGCGATGGCTTTCCATTCAAAGAAGTCCATCGACTCCGTCGATAGGGCCTCGAACTGTTGCCAAATCAGTCCTTGACTCAACGCAGTTGAATTTACGCTTGGGCTTTCGTTCTAAATAGCCGTAAAAATCTGGTCATGTTGTTCTATGGAACTGAACGTATCGCGCGGGAAGCCAACCGCCGTGGACGGGCCTTGCGCAGAATTTGGTGAGCTACGCAGCTGAATGGAGTGCGCCAGTGTCACGGCAATACTCTAGAAGGCTACCGGTTTTCTGGTGCTGGTTGCGCGCGTTAGGCCTGTTCGACCAGCTTCCTAATTAGCCAGGCGCCGGCCGGGCCCGGCGGCGTGTCGGTCCGGTACATGGCCTGAAGAGGATAAAATCCGCCGCGAGTTTCGGGAAGATTGAGACGAACTAGCCGCCCTTCGGCGATGGCTTGGCGAACCATGGGCTCGGGCATATGCCCCCAGCCTACCCCCGCCAGCAGCAGCGCGTGCTTTGCCCCCAAGTCTGACAGCGGCCACATCTCCGAGGCGAAGACGGCTACATCGAGGCCCTGTTGAAAAGACGCCCGAACCGTCAGGATCAATTGCCGGTGCTGTCTCGCCGCGCCGACAACCTCGCCGTCCGGACCAGCGAGGGGATGCGAAGGCGCCGCCACTGGAATCATCTCGACTTGGCCCACGGAAATGAGCTCCAGGCCAGCGTCATCCGTATGCATCACCCCGCCGATCCCCAGCCGCGCAACGCCCCGCTGAACCAGCTGGGAGACTGCGCTCAACGCCTCCAGACTCAGGCGCAGCGTCACGGTGGGAAATTTCGCTTCAAAGGCCTGCACCGCTTCGACGAGTCGTTCGGTGGGAAGCATGACGTCCACAACCAGGGTGAGATCTGCCTCTAGGCCCTGTCGGATACTGGCCACCCGGGCTTTGATGTCGTCCACGCCCGTGGTTACGGACCGCGCCTTGGCCAGGACTGTCTCGCCGGCGTTCGTCAGCCTCGGCCTTCGCGCGTTTGTCCGGTCGAAGAGTTCAAGGCCGAGCTGCGCCTCTAGAGAGGCGACAGAATAGCTGATCGCAGACGTAGCCCGATTGAGCCTGCGCCCTGCGGCCGCGAAGCTGCCTTCGTCGACAACGGCGATGAGCACCCGCAGTTGGTCCAGAGAAGGCGTTCCGACAACCGACATGTTCAATCTAGTAGCACAACTTGGCTGGCACTTTACGGCTAGTTCGAACGAGAACCCAAGCACAAATTCCACTGCGTCGAGCCCGCTTGGCCGACGACGTGACTTTAGTCAGTTCGAGACCCTACCGACGCGGTCGATGGTCCACTTTGGATGGAAAGATAATCCCGATGCATAAGAACGTGTTCACCCCCGAGAACTCCGCCATGCTGCTGATTGACCATCAGATCGGCACGATGGCCTGGACCCACTCCCACGATGCCAACCTGATGAAGCAGAATGCCATCAAATTGGCGCGGATCGGAAAGGCCGCCGGCATCCCCATCGTGCTGACGTCTAGCATGGAAGACCAAGTGCAGGGCCCGCTTATCTCGGAGTTGCAGGAAATCCTGCCGGAAGAATACGCGGCGCGCATCCGCCGCCCTGGCATCGTCAACGCCATGCATCACGACGGTTTCAACAAGGCCGTCAAAGCGACGGGCCGCAAGAAGCTTTTCGTGGCCGGCGTCACAACCGAGATCTGCATAACCTTTCCGGTCCTGCAAATGCTCGACGAAGGCTATCAGGTGCAGGTGTCCGCCGATGCTTCGGCTTCCTACACCAAGTACGGCGACGATATCGCGTTGCGACGCATGGAACAGGCCGGTGCGGTCATCACGACAGTGGATATGATCGTCTCGGAACTGGCGGTCGACTGGACGAGCCCGCTTGGCGCAAAGCTGGTCCCGATCCTGGGTTACCGCTAACAGCTACGGCCGCCGGCAGCAAACCGCGTTCGAGGAGGTGGGGGCAATCTGGCGCCCTCCTCCCGCGGCCTCTCCTGAAAAGCCCGCGACACCTCAAGTCTCGCCGCAGCGATTTGAAGCCGTTCATCTTCATCGACCCATTCGAGGCCGCCATGCGGATGATGCGCTCCGGCGCTAACTCCGCGACCGGCCGGTTCATACTTGGTCGATGGCGGAAATACGATGCCCTGACATAAGAGCCTCGCCCCCAAAAACATCCCTAAAAGGAGAGACCAATGCCTCGCCTGATGGATATTTATGACCTCAACGGCTTAACCCTTCCCAACCGCACGGTGATGGCGCCGATGACCCGGACCCGCGCGACCGAGGATGGCGTGCCAACCGACCTGATGCGCGACTACTATGTCCAGCGCGCCGATGCCGGATTGATCATTACAGAATGCACGCAGATCTCGGATCGGGCGCGCGGGATTATCCGCGCGCCGGGTATCCACCGCGAGGACCAGGTCGCCGCCTGGCGCAGCATAACCTCGGCCGTGCACGACGCGGGCGGCCGCATCGTGAACCAGATCTGGCATCCTGGACGCGTCTCGCACCCAGAGATCATGGGCGGGGCCGATCCCGTCGCCCCCTCGCCGATCCCGGCGGAGGGGAGCTTCTTCCTACCGTCGGGACGCGTGCACTTTACGGTGCCACACGCGCTTGGCATCGACGAGTTACCGGGGATCGTGGAGGACTTTCGCCGTGCGACGTCGCACGCCAAGGCCGCGGGTTTTGACGGCGTCGAGATCCACGCCGCGAACGGTTATCTTCTGCAACAATTTCTTGAGGACAAGTCCAACGACCGCACCGATGCGTATGGCGGGTCGATTGAGAACCGCGCGCGGCTGACCCTTGCGGTCGTCGATGCGGCGATCAATGCCTGGGACGCAAACCACGTGGGCATACGCCTCTCGCCTGCCGGCGCGCATTACGGCATAGCCGACAGTGACCGACCCGCGCTTTACGATTACGTTATCCGCGAACTCGCCCAGCGCGATATCAGCTTTATCCACGTCGTTCGTCCCAACAAGGCCTCCTACGACGCCGGTCCGGTGCAGATCGAGGACGTCGCTGGCTTCACGCGGCAGCGTTACGCGGGTCCGATCATCGTCAACGGCGGCTATGATCGAGACAGTGCCGACTCTGTTATCCAGAAGGGTGACGCGGATCTTGTCGCTTTTGGCGTGCCGTTCCTGGCAAACCCGGACCTGGTAGCCCGCTTGAAGACCGGCGCGGGCTACAATACGCCGGACCCGACGACCTTTTATGGCGTGGGCCCGAAGGGCTACACTGACTACCCGGCACTGGACCGGGTCGGGGCCTGAACCGCAGGCCGGGTCGCGAGCAGCGTGGGCCCGCCGCGACCCCAACTCCCACTGACATCGTGGAAACCCAAAATGACCATGACAGACGGCCGCACCCGGAAGATCTCGCGCGAGAACAAGAAGCACCACGGCTTCGGAGGCTTCCAAATCGAAATCCTCTTTCCCGGTGCAGCCCTCGGGAGCACACGCGACAGCGGAATCGGTACGATCGGCAGGATCGACGACGCGCAGGTGCAGCCCGGCACGTTGGTCAAGATGCACCCTCACCGCGACGACGAGATCCTGACATATCTCCGCTCGGGCCGTGTTCTGCATCGTGACACGGTTGGCGATGCCGAGGAAATCTCAGCCACCCGCCTGATGCTCATGAATGCCGGCGCCGAGTTTCAGCATGAGGAACTGGTGCAACATGACAGCGAAGTGCTCCGCGGGTTGCAGATCTTTTTGCGCCCCTCACAGGGAGGGCTCGCCCCGAAAGTCCAGTTCCACGACTTTGGTGAATCCATTTCTCATGAGGCATGGCGTCGCGTGCTCGGCCCGGAAGAGACTGCCCCTTTGGTCGTGAGGAGCCGCACCTGGATCGACGACGGACGCTTTTCTCCTGGTCCGGTAGAGTTACCTGCACCACCGCAGCACGGAGCGACACGACTCCTCTATGTTTTCGCAGGCGAAGCTTCAGTGGACGACGTGCTGCTTCAAACTGGGGAGGCTGCACCTTTGTCAGGCGACTTCGCCGAGATGGTCGTTTCTGAGATATCGGATCTCGTGTTGCTCTCAACCGACAAAGAGTCGGCATTTTTCGATCAGGGTATGTTCAGCGGAAATATGTTTACAGCGACCAGATCATGAGTAGCCGGTGACCTGCTCCCCTGAATTGTCCTCGCTTTGAGGTTAGCCTGCTCCCATATTAATGTGCTACCCAACGCGTCCCCGGTCGGGCGCCATTTACGTCAGAACTCGAGATTGATCTCGGCAGTCCGAACTTCAAGCATTGCGCATGCGCGGCTGGGGCCCACTCGATCTCATTCCTACTCCCCTCAGCTAAGATAGGGCGCCGGATTAGCTCACAGGTAGCCAGCAGCCCGCTCCTATGCAACATGTCCCGGTCGTGAGGCTTTCACCGAAACCGAATCCCTCTGCCGATCCATCACGCTGATGCTGTTGATATCATTCGAGATCAATCGAAACATCTGCGCCTCCGTCTCTACGCTGCAACATCCCGCAGTAGCCGGAACTACGCTCCCGTCACTCCCACTCGATGATTTTAGATCATCGTAACGCGCTGATTTTTCAGCGCAAATTTTTTCTGCTGACGGTCAAAGCCCGACTGTCGAGCCGTCAAAATTTTTCACTCTTGATTTCAAAGGTAAAATCGCGCGATTTGGATTTTGCGCGGCTTCGACGACTATCGACAACGATCGGCCAATTGTTTGCGTTGTCGATCGCCGAGCGCATTCTCGCGCCAGGATGAAAAAAGACCGTCGACGCTTAATAGCACGATCAGCAAACACGCTCCATTGGCTCTTCCTTAATACCATCTGGACGGAACGAAAGCGCGGGCGAGAAGCTGGCCAACGGCGGTTATCGGAATATCCCGAATCCTTCGCGGGCGCGATTGCGCTCGGCAGAACAAGCTGTAGAGAAAGCAAGTCCGCTATCGCCGCCGGCCAAATGGTCGTCTGATGCAGTCAGTTGAAAATTGAGCCTAGGACTTTCCAATGCTGCTGCACGACCGGCACGCCGCTGACTGCCGTCGCGCCGGCCACGGGAAATTGCACGAATTCGCCATCACCGCTCTGGCCGACATTCTCGAGATAGAAAACCGACGCTGCCTCCGGCATCGCTTTTCCAAGCCGTTTCAGATAGGCGAAGTGGTCCGCGGATACGGGATCGGCCTTCGTGACGACGGCGAGAATGCGCCCGTGCAGTAGGGGGAGGTCGGGCGGCCGTCCCAACAGCACATAGCCTTTGTCCAACGCGACCGGAAAGGCGCTGTCGCCGGCCACGCGCGCAGCGGCGACCACCTGCGCGAGCACGGGCGACGCGCCCAGAAAGACCGCCTCATCCTGCGACTTTGCCATCATCGTTTCATCGAACAGCACCCCGACGATCTTGTGAAGCGTCGCGCTGCTGCGTTGCACGAAATGCGTCGGCGGCGCTCTCGGATTGGTCGAGGGCATCGTCTCCAGTGCGATCCGTGACGGCTCCGAGTTGTCGATCCCAATCCGCCGGGCGTAGGTCTTGCCCGGCGTCTGCACGACGGCGAAATCACCGTTCTTGACCTCCGCCGTAGCCGAGACGATCAGAGTCTGGCCGGGGAAGGCCACGAGACCGAGGGTAGGCGCGCGCAGCGTGAACAACGACACATCGCCGAGCGTCGCCAGCTCGAAGGTTTCCGTCGCATCGTCAACGCTGGTCAACGCCCCGCCGACTTCCCGCGCAGCCAGCCGGCCGACAACGGCGATGGGCTTGCTGGGCAGCGTGACGACTTTCAGGTTGGAGCCACCCTTTTGCGCTTCGGCGACGGCTTGCTCTGGCGGCAGACGCCCCATAAAGCGGGCATAAGCCAGCCAGCACCCGTCGATGGCCGAAAAAACGTCCTCGTAGCCTTGCCGCACCACGTCAGCTTCGGCCGGCGAGATCTGATCCGCCTGACCATGATGCGCCTTGTTGATGACCTCGCGAAACGGTGCTCCCGCGCGCAAGACCAGGAGGTCAAGAAGGCGCTGAAACGGCTCTTCATTAAATGGTCGCTCGCCGCGTTTGCGCGCATTCGCGATCCGGCCGAGCAGGTCGTTTAAGGTCGGATCAATGAGGATCGACGGATCGGAAGCAAGCAGGTCCCACAGCTTGGTTTCGATCCGTATACGGACCGGATGAACGAAGGCCCGCGCCAGTGCGACATCGTTCACATCGGTTTTCTGCCAATGTTCGCAGCGGGTCCGCGCCTCGTCCGCCACCGGCGCGAGGCTCGCAGTGCATTTCGAGGTGGAGATGGCGGAGAATTCCCAGGTCTCGAAGCGGTAGCTTGCGCCCCCGGCCTTGTGGGCAGTGACGAAACCCTCGATGGCCGGGATGAATCCGAAATCATTGCTGACGATCAACGGATTCATCTGCGCCGCCAGAAGATGCGGCACCGTTGCAGCCAGGTTCGCCACGTTGCTGGGGTCGAACAGATCCTGCGGATCGTCCATCAGGAGGGTCGTGAGCCCGCCGGCGCGATCCCAGACTTGCTGCCAGAGCGCCACGACGAAGGCGGCGAGATAGGCGCGCAGGGCCGAGGCATTCATGACGTGATGCGCTTCGACCAAATGCTTGCCTTGCGACGCCAGCAGGCCGAGCCCGTCGGTCTTTGCCGGATCGAGGCCAGCATATGCCGGCGCCTGCAGAAACTGTGCCCGGTACATGTGTTGCGCCCACGCGCTCGCCTGGGTGTCCAGCGCGGTGATCAGACCGGCCACCTGATCGTGCACCAGCGTTGGAAAGCGAACGAAAGGTTCGACCGCCTTGGCGGCCCGCGCCAGCTTCTCGATCCGAACCTTTAGCTTCGCCCATTTCTCGCAGGTCTCTTTGATCTGGGCGAGCTGCCGACGCAGACCGGCGAAGATCGTTGCGGCATCGCGATAGGCCTTAAGCACCGTCAACTGGCCATCGATGGAGCGAAGATTGGCGGCGAGATCGGTCTCGGGCTTGTCCGCCCGCAGGACGCCCATCATCGCCGCCTTGGCGAACTCCGCGTGTTCAGAGCGGTAGCGCGCGAGCTGGACGGCGCGGCGAACATTCTTAATGGCCGTGCGCAAGCCTTCGTTGTCGGGAATCTCTGACGGAATGTCGACACCGGGAAGCGGGGCACGCGGCGGCGCATCCCTCCACGCGGACCGGCACAACGTCGCAATGGCCGGCGACATCTTCTTGAGCATCGCCGGAAACTCCGGCGTCGCGAAGACTTCCTTCGACAGCGCCGCCTCGTAAAGAGCGGCGAGGTCGTCCGGGACAGCCTGCTCGATGAACGGCTGGAGCGTCGCCGGCAGCCGCCCGTGCAACGACTGTCTTGTGTCGCGCTCCCATTCGGCCGCCGTCTTTAGCATCGCAGCGTCAGCTGTCCGGGCCTGGTTCAGCGCCTCTGCGACGGAGCGGTCCAGCAACGCATCTTTTGGAATCGCGCCAGGCTGGTTGAGATCGCGCTCGCAGACGGGGCAGTCGGTGAGCGGCTTGCCCGGATGGGCGGCCTCATGCCACTTGGCGACGAGACCGTATAGCCGCAGCCGATCGGCGCGCCCCGCATCAGCCAAGTGCGCGACCAAGGTTTTCGCCTCAGCCTCGATCTTCGCCAGCACGTCCTCGGCGGCGGTTATATGTTCGGCTGTCACTTCGCCGAGCTTCGACGAGAGCTGCATCGACGGCAATCCCTTGAGCGCCGCTCCGCTGAAGCAATTGCCCGCAGCCGTTAGGGCGGCGCCAAAACGATTGACATCGGCTTCCGTCGCCAGCGGCGGGAGCGCGCCAAGGATCAGCAAGGCATCGGCAGCGGCCTTGGTTTCGACGGCTTTCAGGCGGGTCTCGGCCTCATCGAGCCCGGCCTTCCAGGCGTCGGGCTTCGCATCAGACGGCACCACCACGCAAGTGAGGTCGGGAAGGCTCTCACCGTCCTTCAGCAGATCGGCGAGCGTCTGCAATTGCTTCGCCGCCATTGTTTCGCAGTCAGCTTTGTCGGCTGTCGCCTGCTTGGGATATTTGTCGGTCAGGCGGTCGTGCAGACGTTCGCTGCGTTTGCCGAAATGCGCCAACGGCCGTAGGCCCGTCAACGTCGACACGGCCTGCGACAAGGTGGTTTTATCGTCGAAGCGCGTGGCGGCAGCGATGCCGGGCATCAATGTTCCGACCTGAAGCGCCAACTCCGATAGGCCGAGCTTGTCGAGGCCGGTTGGTGTCGTCTTGAAGGCGCGCTTGCCGTCGCGTTCGAGGCGACGTTCGACATCGACTTCGCGCCCGTCGATGAGCGAGCGGAATCTGAGCCGCACCCAGGTATCAACCTTCGGCGCGCCGTCGACCGCGACAAGCTCGGCTTCGTTGGGGATAGGGACAATGACGGGCAAGGCGAAGCTCTTGTCCGTTGTATCGCCGTCTCCGTCGCCTGCACCGACCTGCACCTGAATCGGTTCGTGCAAGAGCGAGGGAAGACCCTGCGAGCGATGACCGTAGCCAGTCAGACACCAGCAGATCGCACTCACCAGTGACGTCTTGCCCGCTCCGTTGAAGCCGCGGAACAGCGAGACATCGCCCGCAAGCTCGAGCTCGAACAGATGCGGATCGGCGCCGGCGGCGACGCAGTGACGATGCAAGCCGCGGAAGCGATGCGCGACGACTTTGACGAGACGCCATTTCTGCACAGTGGCGGGCGGCCGCGCCAGCGCAGCGACGGTTTTGGGCGGCTTGTCCAACGCATCTAGCACGCGGTCGATTTCACCGTCCTGGATGGTCGGATCCTTGTCTGGATTCCAATAGGTCCGGCGGTCCTGATTGTAGAACGCCAGAATCGCTCGACTATCGGCCAAAGACAGCGCGAATTCTTCGCCGCCCGTGACGGCGAGAACGTCGCCGGCGATCAGATGGAGAACGACCTCATCGAGGGTGAGATCGGCAATCTTATGCGCCATCCCCATGGCCCCTGTTTTCTCGACATTTCTCTCAGTTTGTCCGCGTTTGGCTTAACTTAAGTACCGCTGTCGTAGCTCGACCATGATAACTCGCGCTTTCTCAAATGGCGAGGAAAGCCCCCCTGCGGCTGAGCCATCAGGTCTCAGCCGCCCCCTCCTGCGGAGGGGCCCATGCCAAGCGAGCCTTATGGGAAAGACCGTCAGCGCTTTGCGCTCTATCGCGCAAATGACCTTTCACACATCGCCATGGCCCACCAACGCGTCCGGGGTGAGCCTGACATTCGATCCATCGTCGAGACCCTGAGAAATCTTTCACGAACATGCTCTTGCACTTGGCAGCGCATACGGCGTTGCTGAAGACTTTGATGCCGTCATGTGGATCCGCCATAGACACCACGCTTGGGCCTAAACCATTCTAAGATCCGGATCGAATTTGCTTGACCGACCGCATGACGCTCTCGGCCGTCGTTAAGCTGAGCCCCATGTCGAGGCACAGTTTGAAGAACTCCTCTGGAGCATCAGCCTGGTCCAGGCGGTATTGGCGGGTGAGATCCCGGGCGAACTTCCCGATTGGAACGATGTCACTTGAGGAAACCCACTGCGGATTACCGACTTTCTCCTCAAATGCCATGATGACTTCGTCAGGAAGCTCGGCGCCGAAGAGAAAATAGCGAAGGTGACGGATAAAATTCGGATGCGTATAAATATCGGCACCTTTGCGACCGTTCCTTTCGAATAGGCCTTTGCGCGATGCTTTGATACTACCCTGATGGTAACGTGGGTCATTCCAGTAGTTCAGCCTTTCTTGGGGAACCGCAGACCTGTCGCTCAGAGATTGGAGCAAGGCGAGGATCGGCTGTGCATTTGCTTTATAAGCTGCATGGCCTTCATCATGATTACGATGAGTTTCGCTCAGATCGATCTTCGCAAGTGTTGCCGCCTCGTCCTCAGTCAGCTTGATGTGATATTTTTCCATCAATCCTTTCCTTCTCGATCTCAAACGTTCCGAAGCGGCGGGATCTCCTGACACCTATTGTACGGCACTCATGACAGGCCCAGTCGTACCCATCCCATCAGAAACTCGAATCTCCGATCGTCCAGCGCCGCGCTTTTCTACGCGAACCTGCACGGCGATCCGCTCGATCATGGCGGCCACATGCGTGATGACGCCAACCTTCTGACCTCTGCCCTGTAAGGTTTCTAGCGCATCTACTGCCAAGTCGAGCGTCTCAGCATCGAGCGATCCGAAGCCTTCGTCGATGAACAGGGTATCGACAAAGGATGCCCGGCCTTCGAGACCTGACAGCGCCAGCGCGAGCGCCAACGAAACCAGGAAACGTTCACCGCCTGAAAGGCTCCGGGTCCCGCGGACCTCGTCGCCCATGTCGTGATCGATGATATGCAGCGTGAGATCGGACGCTGATCCCCGCGCGAGCCTATAGCGGGGGCTCAACGCATTGAGGTGATCATTCGCCAGTTGGACCATGTGATCGAGCGTGATGCCCTGTACAAAGCGGCGGAAGCGATCGCCGCTGGCGGAGCCGATAGCATCGTCAACCGCCTGCCAAATTGCGAGTTCCGCCCTTGCTGTGTCTATTTCAGCAGATAGGTTCGCGGCCGCACGGCGCGCGTCATCGTCGCGCGCGAGCGCTGCGGAAAAAACACCAGTTCGTTGGTGCAAGTCGCCGATTTCGGTTGCCAGCACTGCAACGACAGCGGTCAACGCCTCCGCGTCGGTCGTCTCGTCGAATCCTTCGAGCGCCCTACCTAAGTCATTCTGACGCGTCAGCACGGCAGCGTCCGCATCGTTCACAGCCCGCTCGATCTCTTGAATTCGCGTTCGCAGCGCTCTGCACACAGCTGGGTCGATGGCAATCAGTGCGGAAACCTGATCCGGCGACCGAGCAACGTCCTGACAGGACGTATTGAATGCCACTTCGGCTGAAGCGCGACGGCTCTTCGCTGCTTCCAAGCCAGAGGCGGCCTCCTCACAACGGGCGCTGGCCGACTGAAACGCAGCGGCGGTTGCAGATTTCACCTCGCGCGCCTTAGTGAGCCCTTCACGGGCCGTCCGACGAGCTTCATTAATCCGTGTCCGGTGACTCGCAGTCGCCTCGCCGCCAAGGAGTTCGGCTCGGCCACTCGCCTTTTCCTCCACGACCAATCGACGTTGATCGAGACGGGTCGCGCTCTCCGTCATCTGCGTTCGCGCATGCTCTAGAGAGGCGGCAGCCGCCGCACGCTCAGGCGCCAGCCGCTGCAGCGTCATTTCCAGCTCGCCAACCTGCTTTCGCAGGGCATCGTACTCTTGTGCGACCGCTGAGAGCCTGACGGCAACGTCGGCGGGATCGGCATCGAGTGCTTCGATGGTTAGATCGGCCGCAGCGAGATACGGCGCGATTTCACGGTCGATGGAACCGAGTCTCTCAGCAAGAGCCGCCTCGCGAACCATTTGTTCTTTTGCCTTCAATTGCGCAGCGTGCAGTTCAGAACGTCGTTGGTCAACGTCTCGGACTATCGACTCGATTACCCGAGCGAGCGCGTCATGCTCCCGCTGCATACCATCGATCTCTGTCCGAAGACGCTGGGCGTCTGCGAGTGGACCAGTGATAGTGATCCGTTCCGTCTTCGCGGCCAAGGCCAGCGCCGCCAATTCGGGCGCGCCTTGGCTGCCGGGCGCGCGGGGCACGCTCCCCTCCACTCTCGCCTTCGAGCAGAGATCGCTCACTATCGGCCCCTGTTCGATATAAGCGCTCTCGGCAGCCGAAACTTGGCCGCGCGCGATATCGATCACGCGGTTTGCTTCTGCCCGGCGCACCTCTGCGGCGGCAAGTGCGCGTGTGGCAGCGCTGAGACGCTGACTTATCGCAGCCAGCGCCGTATCCAACTCTTCGCGACGGCGACGAACCGTAGCGACCATCTCGTTCAGCGCACTTGGGTGCACGAGATGAGGATGGTCTGTGCTACCGCATACCGGGCAGGCTGAGTTCGGGGTCAACAGGCTGCGCAGATGGACGGCTTCAGCCGAGACAGTTTCATCGGCGAGCTCCGCGAGAGGTACGATTTCCGCGCGCGCGGTCCGATCGCGGAGCTGGTCCGATTCGGCGCCAGCGATTTGGCTGTTCGCTGTGCTCACCTCCTGCGCCGCAATGGCGAGCTCCGATTCCCCGCGCGCTAGATCCGCCGACGCCCGAATATGCTGTTCGCAGGTGGTGCTCACCTCACGCAGAGCCTCAAGCGCCCGTTGGAGATCAGTGTCACGTTCATGGAGCGCGGGCTCGTCGATTACGGCAAGACCGTTTCGCCGTTCACCCATCTCGCGACCGAGGCTATCTTTTCGCTCACGGTCCGCCACGAGCTTTTCCGACAGCTCTGCTATTTCACCTTCCAAACGCGCCGTTATTTCCGCGGATTCAGCCGCCCCGAACGCCGTCGTGCCGCGGCTCTGTTTGAGATTGACCCGCTTCTCCAGCAGAACCGTCGCGTCACCGAGGCGATCGGCAAGGAGAACGCGACCCGATTGATCTCTCAATTGAGCCTTGGTTGTGCCGAGCGACGCTGTGGCCTGGTCAAGAGCATGATCAAGCGCGGCCAGCGCGTCCACGTTAGCCCGTAGCGTCACTTCCGCCTGCTGGGATTTCTCCGTCGCATCAATGAACTCGATCCGGGCCGTCGCCAGCTCCGCGTCGAGCTTTTCGGCCTCGCTCCAGAGAGGTCCAAAGCGCTTGAAGAGGTCTTCTGCGGCCTCGTCGGCCGTTGTCGCATCCGTCAGCTGAGTTGCCGCCGCTTCGTCGAGGGTCCGTGCTTCTTCACGTGCAACAAGCAAATCACCGAGGCGTGATTCGGCCTCCGCCGCAGTCCGCTGCGCGTTGTCCATATCGACTGATAGTGGGCGAATCGGTTCGACCAGCTCGAATTCAGCAAGCGAGCGGTACTCATCGGCGGCCGCCTCACGCGCTGAACGCGCCGTCGCCGCTCGAGCCGTCGCCTGAGCGAGATCGCCTCTGGCGGCAGCGACACGCTTGAAATGATCCAGCCGACTATTGTGTTGATCGCGCTCGGCGGCTTTCTGGGCGATGGTAGCAGCAAGCTGGCCTTGTTCGTCCAGCAGTCCCTGCCTGGCATCGTCATCGAGAAGGCCGATGTCGCTGCGACGCTGCTCCAACTGCTCGACGGTCCTTCGCCGAGCCTCTGTGCCTTCATGGACGCGGATCGATATTGCTGCGTAGATTTCCGTACCTGTAATCTTCTCAAGCAATTCCGCGCGCTCGCTCTCGGCAGCGAGAAGGAAGGCATCGAACTCGCCCTGAGCGAGGAGCACCGTTCGTCGGAACTGATCGAATGTAAGGTCGGTTCTCTCTTCTACCGCGTCGCGAACCTGAGTCTTACCCGTCGCCACGGCGCTGCCGTCGTCAAGCCGGTACAGCGCGCGCTGCTCATTCTGAAGCCGCCCATTTGCCCGACCGCGCGCGCGATTGGCTTCCCAGCGGACACGGTATCGCTCACCATCCTGCCCGACGAAATCTACCTCGGCATATCCGCCGCCGGCGCCTCGGCGCAGGATCGCGCGACCATCATGAATCGAGATCGCTTCGCCGCTGGGATCGGGAGCATTCTCGCGCCGGCCGACGGAGACGCGCGGATATTCGCCATAAAGCGCGAGGCACAGCGCATCAAGAATGGTGGATTTCCCGGCACCCGTCTCGCCCGTGATGGCGAAGAGGCCGGAACCCGCAAGCGGCTCTGCCGCAAGATCGATTTCAAACGGCGCCGCAAGACTGGCCAGATTTTCACCACGGATGGCCAGGATGCGCATGGGTCAAGCCTCCGCCCGCACGCGGTGGAAAACATCCAAATGCGCAGCATTCGGCGCCGCGCCAAACTCGCGTTCGAACGCAAGCTTGAACAAGTCCTCTGGATCTCGTTCCGCCAACCGGATTAAAGGATCGGTGAGGACCTCCTCATTCAGCGCGCCGGGGATCGCGGCGACACGGGCATCGACGATGCGTACAGGAAAGTTCTCGGCAATGCGGTCGATCTCCTCCCTGAATCCGGGCGGCAGCCCGTCGCGGGTAAGCCTGATCTGGACGAATGGCCGCGCGCTGATCGGCAAATCCGGCTGGAGACCCAATGCCGTCAGATAATCGCCAAGTTCCGTCAAGCGCATATCGCCAGCCTCTGGGAGGCGCAGGAAAGGAACTGGCCGATCGACCGGGATATGTTCAGACGTGACCTGCGCACCGTCGAGGCTCACAAGCGTGACCCCATGAGCGTAAGGCTGCTCCGTCGCCGACAAGGGAATCAATGATCCCGAATAGCGAACGGTATCGCGGCCGACGGCCTGGGCCTTGTGCAGGTGGCCGAGCGCCACGTAGCTCGCTTCCGTTGGGAATACGTCATGCGGCACGGCATGCTGACCGCCGACCAGGATTCGCCGCTCCGCGCCCTCCGACTCGATGCCGCCTGCGACATGGAGGTGCCCTGTAAGGACAAACGGCAAACTGTCCATCTGCCCCCGTAACGTATCGAGCAATTCCGCGTAGAGACTGCGCACCCCGGCGATGACGGGCGAGCCGGACTCGCCATCCAGCCGCGTCAAATTTGGAAGGCACGCGGCCGTCGGGTAGGAGACCGCCAAAACGTGTGCGGCCACCGCACCGCTGGCGTCAGCGATCGGCACGAGGTGGCGTGCCGCCTCGATCCGCCCGTCATGCCGCCGCACATTTCCCACGACGCGGATCTTGAACGCCTCCAATAGAGGCCGTGGCGCTTCCAACCGACCAGCGGCATCATGATTGCCGGCGACGATCACGGTTGTCATTCGTGGCCGCGCGCGGCTCAGCCGCACAAGCGTATTGTAGAAAAGCTGTTGCGCTTCTCCGGACGGGTTCTGACTGTCGAACACGTCGCCGGCGATTATGAGCGCATCGACGTTCCGCTCAACGACAATCTCTTCGAGGCGCTCAAAAACTTTAAGGTGCTCATGCTCGCGCGAAAACCCGCGCAGCGTTTGACCGACGTGCCAATCAGCCGTGTGGAGAATACGAATCATTGTCTTTAGTCCTCCGGTGTTCAAGCGAAGGTGTTCGATCCAGCTTCGGAACTCCGGGAGTTAACAACCATACGGCTCAACTCTTCGGTTCAACAAGCGCGGCAATTCAGTCCTCAGTTCCATGCGACATTGTTTCGGCTGCCAGAACCTGTGGATTCAAGAGAACGATCTGCTGGTCTTGCGGTCTGCGCACCTTCTCATCGCCATCGAGACCAAGGCGTTTGAGAGTGTAGTAAAGAAAAGCGCGGCGAACCCGCACCTTTGCCTTTCCACCGCTCATTCCGTAGTCGAGCGCGATGACCTTCTTCTGTGTCTCGGAAAGATCTGGATGAGGACCGACTTCAAGAACTACATGTTCCTGCCAGCCTCGATCCGCATTCGCCTCGATCTCACCGGTTCGAATCCCGCGAGTTTCGAGAACTCGTGACAGCAGAAAATCCTTGAAGTCTCGATCAATCTCGCAATAGGCGCGCATATGCCAACGGAAACCGTCGAAGCCGATGGCGTGAGGTGTTATCCAGCGCCATTTCGGCTCGGGACGTGAGAGCGACTGGTATTTGATTTCGATTGCTTCGGCGCGGCGGATCACTTTCACGATAGCGCGCAGCGTCTCGGCATTCACTCCCCGGACCGGGGTCGCCGCGGCATCGTAAGGTGGGAGGCTCCCGATCCAGGAATCAGAGCTTTCAAGAATCCCATCGGCCACCGAACGCAACTGCGAAAGGTATGCGTGTGGGTCCGGCTTCAGGAAACAAGGCCTAAAGTTTTCGCTGGCGACATAGCGTTTGGCGCTCTTGTCATAGATCGCGTTCCGCGGCGCCCTCTCCTGATAGAGGGTAAGGTCCTTCGATGCCTGCGGCACCGACACATCGAACATTTCGATGATGTCGGCGCGATTGACGCCGCCTTCCCAGAAAAGCCGGAATTCGATGAATTCGAGCCGCCGTTCCACTCCCCATGTCAATCTCGCACCGGCTTCCCCCATCCTTCAGCCTCCGATGCAGTGGATATAGGAACTATATGGACATATCATCACGACCCGTCTATTTAATATTCGTGATTGCCCTCTCGGGTCAAGGCCGAAATTCTCCTGTCATCAGGGGGACGTTTTGTCCGACCTTCAGAAGGTGGCTGGGAGGGACGCATGGGACAACCGCTTCGGCATACGATTGTAGCGCACGGCCGCCTTGCCATGCGAGAGCTTCGGCTCGCCGCGGCGCGGGAGCGCCGTCACGGCCTGCAGATCATGACTTTCGAACAGCTCGCCGCACGCCTAGCCGGCGGCCTGTCCCGGCCGCTCGATGATGAAACCCTTCGAGCGGCGATCCAGATGTGCTTGCCGGAAACGCCGCTCGGCGAACTCGATACCCTGAGAACCCTCCCGGGAATGGTCGGTGCTGCCGCCGACACCCTGCACAAGGCGTGGCGTGCAGGCATCAATCTCCAGGCGCGCGCCGCCGAGCATCCGCGCATAGCGTCAATCGCCGCGCTCGAAAGGGCGGTTCTCGACGCTCTGCCGCCAGCGATGCTGCGTCCTGTAGATATTGTCGATACCGCATTGCAACGTCTCGACCATGTGGAAGCGCTGTTTGGCCCGATTGAGATCGTCGGGATCACCGAACTATCTCCGTGCTGGCGGTCCCTGCTACATGCGCTCGCCGCGCGCGTACAGGTGCGATGGAACGCCGGCCCGAGATCTGTCCCCCACTGGCTCGATGGTGAACGCATCGCGATTATTCGGACGGAACCGCAAGCGCCAGCGATCACTACGGTCAGTGCGGCGACCGCCTATCATGAAGCGATCGAGGCTCTTCGTTGGGCACGGGCGCTGGTGGCATCGGGAACCGAGCCCGGCGATATCGCCATCGCCGCCGTCGCGCCAGCCGACTACGACGACCACCTTCTGGCTCTACGGTCCGATGCCAATCTCGACCTCCATTTCGTCCATGGCGTGAAGATTACTGCCTGCCGAGAAGGACAAGCGGCCGCGGCGCTGGCGGATATCCTCCTGCGCGGGCTGTCGCAGACGCGGGTGCGCCGGCTGTCTGCGCTCCTGAGCGCTTATCCTGGTCCCTTCCAGGCACTGCCGGAAGGGTGGACGCGCATCCTGCCGGCCGATGCACCGCTGGCATCACCTGAATCCTGGGACCGGCTCATCGAGCGTACAACAGCCACGGAATGGCCGGACGCCGTCAATCACGGCACGGCCTTGCGCGAAATCGTTGGTCTGTTGGCGCAGGGTGCGGCCGCAGCCGAAGCAATTGGTGAGGCGCTGTTGCACGGCCGGACCTTGGCGATCTGGCGCAAGGCCTTGCTCGCCGGCCCGGCCGCGTCCCTCGATCTCACTTTGGAGTCGTTGCGGCAGGATGATGGGCTCGACGCCTGCGTCTCGCTCGCCTGGATGCCGGCGAGCGCGCTCGCAGCTTCACCGCGCCGGTTCGTTCGCCTGCTCGGTCTCAATTCCTCACGCTGGCCGCGCGGCATCTCCGACGACCGGCTGCTGTCCGACCACATCATCTCCACCTCCGAACTCGATCCTCTTCCGGTCGGCGCGGCGGACCGGCGCGATTTCGCGACGATCCTCGCCACGACCGAAGAACAGGTCGTTCTATCGCGGGCGCGACGTGATAGCGATGGACGTCTCCTCGGCCGCAGCACGCTGCTGCAGGGTCAACCCGAGGAAACCTATCTGCGGCGCAACGGCGTGCCGGATCATGCCCTCAGCGAAACCGATCGCCTGATGGCTCGGCCGCAGGAATTCCGCGCCCTTCCGCAAGCGCTGACGGCCTCAGCGTGCTGGCACGACTGGCTGCGCGAAGAGATCACCGCGCATGACGGCTTGGTTCGGGCTGATCACCCGGTGATGCGGGCTATCCTCAGCCGCACCCAGTCGGCCAGTTCGCTGCGTCAGCTCCTGCGCAATCCGCTGGGGTTTGTTTGGCAATATGGTCTGCGCTGGCGCGCGCCCGAAAGCGGCGAGGAACCGCTTGTGCTGGACGCGCTGGCGATGGGAGATCTCGTCCATATGACCCTCGACCGGGCGCTGCGCACCATTGAAGCGGGCGGCGCGCTCGCCACCGCCACGTCTGCGGAGATCGCAGCGGCTGTCGCCGCCGCCACCGTTGACGTCGCTCGCGTCTGGGAAACCGAGCGGGCTGTGCCGCCACGCGTCATCTGGCGACGGACGCTTGACGAAGCCCGCGAAATGAGTTGCCGCGCACTCGCGTTCAGTGATGACGCGCTGCCCGCCGCCCGCGCCTATGGCGAAGTGGCGTTTGGCGGTGCCGAGCCTAAGACAGACGTCGCACCGCCCTGGGACGCGGCGGCGAGCGTCGAAATCCCGGGCGCAGGTTTCCGAATTGCCGGCTACATCGATCGCCTGGACATCGCGGGCGACGGTCAGCGCGCTTTGGTGCGAGACTACAAGACAGGCCGCACGCCGAAGACCGGCATCGTGCTCGATGGCGGTAAGGAGCTGCAACGCTGTCTCTACGCCTTCGCGGTCAAGGCGCTGCTCGGCCGAGACGTCGAGATCCGCGCCTCGCTGCTCTACCTTCGCGACGAAATGGATCTGAGGCTCGCCGATCCCGAGGCTACCCTCGTCGAAGTCGCTGCCCATCTTCGCGAAGCCCACGCCAACCTTCTCTCCGGCGGAGGCGTAATCGGGATCGACACCGGCGGGACTTATGACGACTTCGCGTTCGCCCTACCCGCCAATGCGGGCGCCGCCTATTGCAGGCGCAAGAGCGCCGCGGCGACAGCGCGCCTCGGAGCCGCAGCGCAAGTCTGGGAGGCTCAATAATGTCCGCGCCGACGAAACCGCTCGCCGACGATGCATCCCGCCGCGACGCCATCGCGGTTCACGACCGCGCCTTCCTGGTGGAGGCCGGCGCTGGCTCCGGAAAGACCGCGGTCATGGCCGGCCGCATCGCCATGATGCTGGCCGAAGGCATCGCCCCAAGAACCGTCGCCGCCGTGACCTTCACTGAACTCGCGGCTAGCGAGCTCCTCATCCGCGTGCGCGAGTTTGTCGGTGAACTCACCGCCGGCCGCATCCCCGCCGAATTGTGCGTGGCGCTGCCCGGCGGCCTCTCCGATCAGCATCGCCAGAACCTCGCTGCCGCGAGCGACACAATCGACGAAATCACCTGTTCGACGATCCACGGCTTCTGCCAGCGTCTGATCAAGCCCTATCCGGTGGAAGCCGACATCGATCCCGGGGCGACGGTGATGGACCGGAATCAGTCCGATCTCGCCTTTGTCGAAATCATCGAGGCATGGCTCCGTGAGGAGCTAGCGGGAGAAGGCGGCGGCCTGCTTGTCGAGATGGTGCTGCGCGAGCCAGGCGAAGCCGTCAACCTCATCCATACGATCCTGCGTCATCTCCGCAGCCGACGCGTCCTGGTGGTCGACGCACCGGAGGCTTTGGCGCCGTTGGTGAAAGCCATTTCTGACGCAGCGGACGAGTTTTCTGCATTCTTGCGCGGATGTGGCGCTGAAGAGCCGGAAACCGTCGCGATTGCAGCGCGCTTCGCGGAAATGGCTGAGAGCATCGCCTTTGCTCTCAATACCGAGGCGCCAGCCGATCTCGTCCGCCTGTTGATCACGCGGCCGCATCCTGATCTTTGCACGGCGTCCGGGAGCTTCCGCGCCTATAAGAAGAAGGGCAAATGGGGCGAGGCGGCCAAACGCGTAGGCCTCTCGAAGGCCGACGGTGACCGGCTGAATGCCGCCGCCGAGACACACAACGCGGCCTGCTGCGAGGCGTGGACTTCCCTACTGCAGGCCGTTGCGGCGCGCGTTCTCGCCGAGCTTGTAGGTCTGGTGCAGCCGGTCATGGACCGCTTCCGGGACTATAAGCGATCGGCGGCGCTTCTCGATTTCGACGACTTGATCTTCGCCGCCCGCGATCTGCTGCGCAACCACGAGGCGGTGCGCCGCGCACTTGCCGCCCGCTTCGCGCATGTTCTCGTCGACGAATTTCAAGACACCGATCCGCTCCAAACCGAGATCTTCTGGCGGCTGTGCGGCGAACCGCCGGCCGGGGCGGACGAAGGCGACTGGACGGCGTACCATATTCGGCCGGGCGCACTGTTCCTGGTCGGCGATCCGAAACAGGCGATCTATCGCTTTCGCGGCGCTGACGTTGCCGCCTACATCAAGGCCCGCGAAGCCTTCTTAGCCCAGACTCCGGACAGCGTACTGCCGATCTCTACCAATTTCCGCTCCTGTGCCCCGATCTTGCACTATGTAAACGAGCGCTTCGAGACCCTGCTCTCAGTGGAGAACGGTCAGCCGGGCTTCACTCCGCTGGACCCTTTTCATCCCGCGCGGGATGAGAGTTTGTGTGTCGCTGCGCTCGACGTGGCGGTTGCGGATGAAGATGGCAAAGCGTCGGCAGAGCAGCAGCGGGACGGCGAAGCCGAAGCTGTCGCCGACATGTGTGCACGTCTCATCGGCAGTGAGGCGATCCTTGATCGCAAGACCGGCGAGAGCCGCCCCTGCCGGCCTGGCGACATTGCGCTCCTGGCGCCGACAGGAAGTGATCTCTGGCGCTACGAGGAAGCGCTGGAGCGGCACGGCATTCCGGTCGCGACCCAAGCCGGGAAAGGCCTGTTTCGTCGGCAGGAGATTCAAGATCTCATCGCGATCACGCGCGTCCTGGCAGACCGACGGGACACGCTGGCGCTCGGCGCGCTACTACGCGGGCCCCTGGTCGGCCTGACCGAGGAGGAGCTGCTCGACATTGTGTGGAATTTGCCGCGCTCGCCGGATGCGCCGGACGCTCTGCCTCGGTTCGACCTTGGCGTCGACCCCGAGCATATCGGCCAGCCCATCGCCCGCGACGTGATTGAAAAGCTGCAGGCGTTGCGTCGGCGGGTCAACGCCACCACACCCCATGACCTTCTGTCGCAAGCGGTCGATGTGCTGCGCGTGCGCCCGATCCTCCTCCAGCGCCATCGCGGTCAAGCCGAGCGCGCGCTCGCCAATGTCGATCTCTATCTGTCCCTCAGCCGCCCACTTGCGGTGCGCGGGCTGCGCGCCTTCGCCGAGACCATGGCCGCAGCCTGGGCCGACGAAACACGCGCCGTCGAGGGCCGGCCGGACGCTCAGGAAGAGGCTGTGGCACTTTACACCATGCACGCCGCTAAGGGCCTGGAATGGCCGATCGTCGTACCCGTCAACACTATGACGCAAATTATGGCGCCGGAGAACGCCGTCACTGATCGCGCGAGCGGGCATTTCTATTGTCCCATCTTCGGCGTGAAGCCGACCGGCTACGAGGCCGCGCGCGATGCCGAGAAAGCCGAGCTCGATCGCGAGCGTATCCGGCTCTGGTATGTGGCCGCGACCCGCGCGCGCGAGCTTCTGGTCCTGCCCCGGCTGGATGTAGCCGCCAAAAGCTCCGCCTGGATTTCGCTTCTTGACCTCTCTCTTCCCGGTCTACCGAGCCTGGATCTCAACCACCTTCCTGCCGATGCCACGTTCGGCGCCACTGCGGCCGAAAACGACCAAAGCCGCGAGATCTTCGCCGCGGAAGCCGCCGCGATCGCCGCGCGGCAGCGGCGTATCGTTTGGCTGGCGCCAAGCCGGGACGAAGCCACCACGGGGCCGGTGCTGGAAAAGGAGACGCCGGATATTCTGGTAGCGGATAGCGAGGGTAAACCCGTCGAGGAAAACCTTCCGATTAGCGTGCAAGGTGGCCGAGAGCGCGGTGCCCTGCTGCACAAGCTGATCGAAGAAGTTCTCACCGGCGAAACCGAGGAGGCGCAAGACGCGCTCCAAGCCCGCGCCACGAGTCTGATCCGCGGCTTGGGCCGTCCGATCGTCGAAAACCCGGCCGAAGGGCTCGCGCCTGCGGAACTCGCCGGGACCGTGATGCGCGCGCTCAACCTTCCGGAAATCGCATCCTTGCGTCCGGGTCTGATGCCAGAGCTTCCGGTCTATGCATCGGTCATGACGGACGGGCAGGAAGAGGCGACAGCAGGTGTTGCGGATGCTGTCGCCTTCGATCCGGGCGGCAAGCCGCAGGTGGTGGTCGATTGGAAGAGCGACGTGGCCCCCTCGGCCGCCGTCATCGAGCATTATCGCGCTCAGGTACGAGCCTACCTTGATGTGACCGAGACGGAGCGCGGGCTGATCGTCCTGGCCACACCAGGGACTGTCATCCAGGTGATGCGGGCGCCAGCGCCCGCCGCATCCTGAGATTGGCAGGCGGCTTCCATGTCCTCCCTAGCCTGGCTCGATTTCGACGAAGCCGAGCGCCAGCTCGCGCAGCGGATCATGAGCGCGCTCCACGCGGCGCAGCCGCCGCGTAATAAACCATCCGCGCTACACGGCGACCAGAGTTACGTCGCCGCCCATGCCGACCATCAGGTCACGCAGGCGCGGGGCCTGTGTCCTGGGAAGCGCGATCACCAGCAGGCGCTGCGCCCGTGACGCGCCGACATAGATCTTGCGCGCTTCCTCATTGTCGCCATCGCCGCCGTCGGCGGTGAGGAAGTCGAGGATGCCCTTCGCGGTACTCGGCGACATCACAACGCAGACAGCCGGAAACTCCAACCCCTTCACGCTGTGGACCGTGCGGGCGGAATGCCCGCTGGGCGCCGCCGCCGACAGCGCGCCCGCGAGATCCGCATTTCGCCGAAGCCGTTGGTTGATCGACTGGCCCCCACCCGCCGGCAGCAGCGGCTCAAGAAGCTGCCTCGCGCGGTCGAGCCATGCATCCGCCGTCGCGAAGCGTTCAGGGCTGAAACGAAGCTCCTCTGCGATCGCAAGAGCACGCGGTCGCCACAAGCCCGGTTCTTCCTCAGTCTCCGCGAGGTGCTGATGATAAGTCCGCGCTCCCATGGCATCTTCAAGATCCAGCATGATCCGATGGATCGCCACAAGTGCCTCCTTGCGGCCTCCCAGCTCGAACGTGAAGTGGAAATCGCTGACCGCGACCGCGAGCCGATAGCTCAGGTCGTGCACGCCCGTGTCCTGCGGATGCCCCAGCGCGTTGGCCCCGGTCCGCCGTGTTGCCGAAACAACGGGACAATTGCGAGCTTCGAGCTCCATCGCCTCGGTCAGTTCGCGGAACTTTGCACCAATTGCCGCCGGCACACCCCGGCCCGAATAGGAGAGTATCTGCACCGCGGTCGGCTCCTCGCGATGTTCGCCAACCGCTTCATCTCGTGCCGCCCGCATCCCCGGCGGCCGAAGGGCGACGATTCCGCGAGCAATGTGGTGGCTCGATCGGAAATTGCCGGTGACCGGCAACCGTTCCTCGTCGCGGAACGTCTCCGCGAATTGCGCCAGTTCGCGTGTGACGCCGCCCCGAAATCCATAGATCGCCTGGTTCGGATCGCAGATCACCTTCACGGGAACGCCGGCGTTCCTAAACCAGGTGATGATTTCCAGATCGACCGGATTACAGTCTTGCGCCTCGTCGACGATCAACTCCTGGAAGCGAGCGGCGAATGCAGGTCCCAGCACCGCGCCGCACGCGGGATCGCGCAACCGCGCCAGGGCGATCTCCCTAACGTCCGTGAAATCGAGCTCGCCCCGTTCAAGGAAACGACGGCGCGTGTTGCGCGCAGCTGTCTCATGTGCGCGAATATTCCCCTGGAAGCGGTAACGCTGGACCTTTGCAGGAATGGCTGCGCCCGTTCCACGGTCGAAGCATTCTAGCGGAAGCGATTGCGCAGCCGCAAAAGGTTGGATGAGCCGATCATCCTTATCAGGGATCAACCGCGGCCGGCTCGCGCAGCCGTCGACCCCGAACGGCGCGATCAGGAATTGCCAGAGGAAAGCATCAAACGTCCCGATGAAGTGCGGGAAGGGCGGCGTTTCCATCAAGCCTTCGCGCCGCAGGCGATCTTCGAGTTCAGATACCGCCGCGATCGTGAAGGACAGAAACGAGATGCCGCGCCCTGTCGGCCGCCCGCCCAGAAGCTGACGCGCGCGCTCGACCATCACACGTGTCTTTCCGGCACCTGGGCAAGCAGCGATGAACGCGGAGCCCGCGTGGCTGATGATCCGCGCCTGCTCGTTCGTCGGCGCGAACACCTTTACCGTCATGCGACCAAGGCCTCGATCGCGCGCGTTAGATAAGGCGGCACCTTGAACGCCTTGCCTGCGTTAATCTCCTCAGCAAGGAATTGAGCGAAGTCTCCCTTGCGGGTCGTCTCAAAGAGTTTCTGAATCGCGACAGATTGGGCTGCATCCGCCTGTGCAACGGCGGCGTCCCACTTGTCGCCCGATCGCGGATGAAGAACGAGGTAGATCTGCTTCAGCAGGTCGGCATTGCCCGCCCTGACCAGCTCGGTTTCCAGCGAATAGTCATTAATGACGACTTCTAGAAGATCTGCCGCGCCGAGACCCTCCGCAACGGCCTCGAGCTTGCGCTTCCGGCCGACGCCCGGAGACTCGACGCCTGCGGCCACTTCGCCACTATCGCCGTCCGTCAGGATCACGAGGAGATCTGCAATCCGCACATCCTCGTAGGGGGACAGGAGGAGCTTCGTATAGGGCTCGAAATCCACGCCATCGATCGGCACGAAGACGGCCGACCGGAAGAGCCGAAGTTTCTCGACATCGTCCTTGAACACGATCTTCTTGGCGATTACCGGAAGGAGCAGCGCCTCCGCTATCCCCTCGGCCAAAACAACGCGCCCGCCGAAGAGCAAGGCCGACTTCGTCACATCCAGGTAGCGATCGACCTTCCGACGCTCGACATCGTTGAGCGCAAGCGCGGCGAGCGGGATGCAGCGCGTGACACGTCGCGGTCGCCCCACCGGCAGCACCGGATTCGGCTCAATCTCGGGCATTATCTCGACCGGTACTCCCGCGAGAGGCTGCGGCTCCTCGCCCGCCGCGGCTGCCACAGCAGCGGCGGCCGAGTTTGCTGGCGCCGGGAGAAACGAGCGGAAGAAGATCAGCTTCCTGCTCTCCACCCACGCGGAGAGGTTCGGCGAGTGCGTCGCCACGATGATCTGCAATTCGCCGGCGGGGCCCTGATGGCCTTCGCGCGGCTTGCGGGACTTCTCTGCCTGCTCATCAAGAAAGCTCAGCACCGCGGCCTGAAGCTGCGGATGAAGGTGCGCCTCCGGTTCTTCGACCAGGAAGAGCGTGAGATCCGCGTCGTTCACCTTCTCCAGTTCGACGGCAATCGTCGCCATGTAGAGAAGGTTCGCGTACCCATGTCCCGAGTAACGCAGGTCCTCCGGCTCGATGCCATGATCGGCGAGCTTGAACCGCAGGTCGCGCGCGATATCGATCAACTTCTCGTCGTTCGCAAAGCCAAGCGAGGCCGCCTGGCGACGGACGCCAGCGGTCAGCGCAGTGAGACCGACCTCGACCGCCCCGCCGACCTTGCCGAGGATCTCGGCGTCAGCTCCGCGTCGCAAGGATTTCGCGAGTTCCTCAGGGGCCTTCCCTTCCAAGAAATGGTTCAGCAGCGCGTAGATGCGAGTTGGATTGCCTGAGGCGAGTGACCTCTTCGCATCGCGCAGCGGCGGTAAGTATACGTGCCGGATCCACTCATGGCATCCGGGCTCGGGATTGCCCTGCTGGGCCCCCGCCCACAATTGGGGACGGATCGGAAAGCGGCCGGTCGTCTCGTCATACTTCACCCCGAACACGCATCCTGTTATCGCCGCATCCGTCGCAGCCGAGATCATTCGCCCCTTCTGCGCGGGGTTAAGCTCCGCAAAGGACGCGGTCAGCGAGAACTTCCGCTCCGTGCTACCGAACCGGATGTCCGTCGTCTCGCAATAGAGCTCACGCCGCCCACCCAACGGCGTCGTCAGCAGCCGGATCGCATCGATGGCGTTGCTCTTGCCGCCGTTGTTCTCGCCGACAAGGATCGTAAGGTCTTCGCAGAGGGGAATTTCCGCCTGCTCGAAGGAGCGAAAACTATTCAGCCCCAATTTTTTTAGATACATTCAGCCCCCCCTACTGAGTATGGTCTTCCCCAACCTTTGGTTCTCAGCGTCGTTAACCAACGCTCACTCCAGTAACCGGATGAGCGCGTCCGATTGATCGGCGAACTTCCGGGCGTTGGCCTTCCGAAGCCGTTCCAGGTTTTGCACCTTCCAGCGCGGACCGGGGAGCTGCTCCAGATGCGGCACACCCAGCAGCGACCATTCGGGCTCTGCAGCGACCAAGGACAGCAGGAACCGGCGTTCATCGGCGCTTAGGCCTTGCTGAAGCTCACGCATCATGCGCTCGCGCGCCGCTAAGAGCGCATCGAGCTCGACGGGTTCGGCGGTCATGCCTGTGAAATTGTGTTCGAACTCCTGGCCGATGTCGCGCAACGACGGAAACAGGACCTCGTGGACCGGCCGATTATGGCTCGCGAGGTAGACGACGAACGCTCGGCGGATGCCGGCGGTGATTCCCTCATGCGCGAAGAGCTGCAGAACGTCGAACAGGTCGCGGGGATGCTGGCGGTCCATCGCCGCCACCAGCTTGCCGCCATACACGTCCTCAAGCGACACGACCGGGATGTCGAGATCCGCCTGCAGCGTGTCGCGCGCAGTCTGTGTCAGCGACCCCCTGCGCGCCGGATGGACGGTCCCGCGCATGACGAAGTTGACCTCGATCTTGACCTCGATGCTGCCTCGCCGCACCAGCAGCTTGGTCTCGCCGGAATCCGCCGCGGCTGGCGCATGAGTCTGGAAGCCCTGCTTCTGCAGACGCGCGGCGGACTGGCGGATAGCTTCGTTGATGCGCTTGAGCGCCTGTTCGCGCGGCAGGGAATGATCAGGAAACACCAGGTCGAGATCGACCGAGAGCCGCGGCATGTCGCGCACGAAGAGATTGATGGCCGTGCCGCCCTTGAGCGCGAACGTGTCGTCGACGAGCACGAGCGGCGCGACGCGCGTCAGCAGCCGTGCGCTGTCGAGATAGACCTGGTTCATGGCTTCAGCACCAGGAGCCCGTCACTGGAACGGGACACCCACGGCCGATCGCTGCCTTTGGGCAATTGAGACGGATCGAGTTTGCCGACCCAGGGCTGGGAGAGATCGCGGCCGAGCTGCAGGCACAGGCGCACGGTCTTTACGCTGGTGCAGCGCTTGAGCAGGTCGCGCAGCACATCGGCACGCAGGCTGTAAGTGCTCTCGACCAGCTCGCGCGCTTCCTGCAGCGGCTGCCGGACGCCGACCTCGCTCAGCACCTCCAGCAATGCACGTTCCGGCGCCGAGACGAGCGGCCCGCCCTTGCGATTTTCGAAGGACCGGACGTGAAGCAGCGCACCGGGCTCCTCTTTGAACAGCCGCTTGCGATGGTACTCGGCCGGAAAGCGCTGGGTGAACCACTCGGGAAGGCGCCCTGCCCTCCAGCCGTAAAGATGGAGCACAGGCCGTTGGGACAGGTATTGGCGTATGCCATGCCAGTCGAGCGCGGACTTGCCGCCGACATGCAATCCGTCGAAGCTCCGCTGCAGCAGGGTGAGGCTCGGGTGCAAGGCGGGCGGATCGTTCGGCCGGCAATAGACGCCGCGCGCCAGCCGTTGCAGCCAGCCAGCACGGACATAATGGACGGCGAGATCGGCCGATATCCCCAGGGCGGCGAGGTCCTTGGGGGTCAGCGGCGTGCCCGGCGCCAGGCGGGTATAGAGCCGATTTAGCTTGGTCCTGTGAGTCGTAGGCATACTACGATTATAGCAACAATTCGAAGGCTTCGCCAAGTTTGGATCCGGTTCTGCCATCGTAGCTTAACTACGATAATTCATACTATCTCAAAGATGCGGGGAAAGCCTTCCCCTGCGGCCGAGCCCAGGGTCTCGGCCGACCCCTTCTGCGGGGACACCCCGCAACGCCCCGAGAGTGAGAGTGCGGACGGGTTTCCGTGACGGGTTGAGGGCTGGGAGAGAGGCTCCCGGCGCCCGTCGCGGAGATCCGCGATGTCCAGACATAACCGCACCGCCCGTTCCGGCTCCGACCGGACGAGCCTCTATGACGAAATCACCGCCAAGATCATCGGTGAACTGGAGGCCGGCCGCGTGCCCTGGGTCCAGCCTTGGGGCACGGCGGCGGCGAAGGCGCCGCTCGCCATGCCGAAAAACGCCGCCACCGGCCGGCAATATTCCGGGATCAATGTGCTGATCCTCTGGGGGGCGGTGATCGAGCACGGCTTCCCCGTCCAGGGCTGGGTCACTTTCCGGCAGGCCCTGTCGCTCGGGGGCAACGTCCGCAAGGGCGAGCACGGCACCACCGTCGTCTATGCCGACCGCTTCATTCCCGACGACGAGAAGAAGCGGGCACGCGAGACCGGCGAGGAAGCGCAGGCCATCCCGTTCCTGAAGCGCTTCACCGTCTTCAACCTGGCGCAATGCGAGGGTCTACCTGAAGATCTTGCCGTCGCGTCGCCGCCACCGGAGACAGGCCTGATCGAGCCCAAGATCGAGGCGCTGATCAAGGCGACGGGCATCGATTTCCGCATCGGCGGCAACCGCGCCTTCTATGTCCCGGCCCACGACTATGTGCAGGTCCCGCCGCCGCAAGCCTATTTCGCGACGATCAACTGGCATCGCACCGCGCTACACGAGCTCGGTCACGCCAGCGGCGCCCCGCAGCGGCTGAACCGCGATCTCTCCGGCTCCTTCGGCTCCAAGAAGTATGCGTTCGAGGAGCTGGTGGCTGAGATGAACGCCGCATTCTGCTGCGCTTCGCTCGGCATCGTCCCCACCGTGCGCCATGCCGACTATATCGGCTCCTGGCTGGAGGTGCTGCGCGAGGATAATCGCGCCATCGTCCGCGCCGCGTCGCAGGCGAGCAAGGCCGCCGATTTCATCCTCGGTTTTCTTCCTGGCGACGACGAGCGCTCAATCGCCCCATCGGATAGCGAACAGGAAGCGGCGTGATTCTTCCACCGCTGGACTCGGCCCACATCTTTGGCGGAGCCGGCCGTCGCGCAAAGCCGGATCTGTGCGGATGCGCATCTCCGGCTCGGCGGGTCTGCGGCGTCCCAGAGGAAGAGGGCTGCGCCGGTCTTCGTGACGGGTTGGAAGCTGAGAGAGAGTCTTTCGGTGCCCGTCGCGGAGACTACCCCGATGGCTACTGCTGTTCAGAAAATCACCCTGTCGTCCTCGCGCGACATTCCCTTCAACAAGCTGGTGCTCAGCCAGGCGAACGTCCGGCGCGTGAAGGCCGGCGTCTCGATCGAGGAACTGGCCCAGGACATCGCCCGGCGCACGCTCCTGCAGGGCCTCAACGTCCGGCCGGTGCTCGATGCCGAAGGCGCTGAGACTGGCATGTTCGAGATCCCGGCCGGCGGCCGCCGCTACCGAGCGCTCGAACTGTTGGTGAAGCAGAAGCGCCTGGCGAAGACCGCGCCCGTGCCCTGCGTGGTGCGCGATCCCTCGACCGACATTCTCGCCGAGGACGATTCGCTTGCCGAGAATATCCAGCGCGCGCCGCTGCACCCGCTCGACCAGTTCCGCGCCTTCCAGGCAATGCGCTTGAAGGGGCGGTCCGAGGAGGACATCGCCGCCGCCTTCTTCGTCTCGGTGAATGTCGTGAAGCAGCGGCTCCGGCTCGCTTCCGTCTCTGAAGTTCTGCTCGACATCTATTGCGAGGACGGCATGTCGCTCGACCAGCTCATGGCCTTCGCCGTGTCGTCCGATCATGCCCGTCAGGAACAGGTCTGGGAGTCGCTCCGGAACTCCTACAGCAAGGAGGCCTATCAGATCCGCCGCTTGCTGACGGAGCGCACGGTCCGCGC
>JALHNR010000007.1 GCA_022843525.1 Methylocystis sp.
GTCGAGTCCGACGAGGAGAAAGAACTGCGCGAGTTCCGCGAGTTCAAGGCCGCTCAGGCTGCCGAAGCCGCTGCGAAGGTCAAGGCAGCTGCGCCGAAGGTCGACGCTGCTGCTGTTGCCGCTGCGAAAGCTGCCGCCGCGAAGCTCGCCGCTGAGAAGAAGGAAGCTGCCGAGTTCGCTGCCAAGAAGAAGGCTGCGATCAACAGCACCGTCTCGAAGGCGAAAGAGCCCGAAGCTGACGAGTTCAATTCGTCCCTGCAAAAGGACGAAATCGACAGCCTGCTGTCCGAGCTGGACAGCTAACGAGGTTGGTGACCGGCTCCCCTCCGGTCACCTGCATCGCGCCCTGACGCTGCATTCCCCGCCCGCGTCGGGGCGCGCCCCTTTCCCTCGAATGAGGATCTTCAATTATGCCCTTGTTTCTTGTCGTCGGTATCGACGTGAACGGCGAAAATATGGACTTCTTTGTGCGCGCCGATGACGCGACGGAAGCCTATGGTCTCTACAAGAGTCAGGTGCTCGATGAATTCAACGATGTTCTGGAGCCCAAGATTTGGACGGTTCCGGGCGTCGAAGGTGAGAAAGAGGTCTGCAGCTGGTCCGATCAGACCATGACAAGTCACCCCTCGATCGTCGCGGAAGACGAGGACGAAGACGGTGAGTAAAGGCGTTCTCCTCATCGACGGCTCGAATATCGCCCATGCCGCGAACAACACCCAGGCGCTGCGCGTCGGCGACCTGCCGACACAGGCGATCTTCGGCGTGCTGCGCATCCTGCGGCCGATGCTGAACGTCTATTCCATGCTGACCCCGGTGGTTCTGTGGGACGGCGCATCCTGGCGCCGCATGGCGTTCGAGGAATACAAGGCGAACCGCGACAAGAAGGCGGTCACGCCGAACGAACTGAAAGTGGAGGCGCTGCGTAAGGACTTTCGCAAGCAGACGCCCTACATCAAGCAGGCGATCGAGCTTCTCGGCGTCAAGCAGATGTCGGCGATCAATTACGAGGCCGATGACCTCGCCGGCATGATTGTCGAGCGAATGCTCGGCACCGGCAAGCGGGCCGTGATGATCTCGGGCGATAAGGACTGGGTTCAGCTTTTGTCGCCGAACACCGCCTGGATCGACCCGGTGCGCGATCAGCGGCTGACGCCCAAGACGCTTGAAAACAAGCTCGGCTGGGTGCCGGAGAAGAAGAAGATTTCCGTCGTTGACGACGGGTCAAAGACCGAGGGATTTGTTGGCGTTCCCTCGCCGCGCGCTTGGCTGGAAATGAAGTGCCTGATGGGTGACATATCGGACAACATCCCTGGTGTTGGCAAGATTGGGCCAAAAGGCGCGATCGATTTCGTTCGCGAATATGGATCGTTTGCTTCGTTCATCAACCAGTGCGCGGATAAATCGATCGATACCGCGGCGCTGCCGAAGAACCTGCGGGATTTCGCCGAGAGCGACGAGAAACAGGAGACCTTCCGGCGCAACATGCGCCTGATGGATCTGCGATCGACCGAACGTCCGGCGCCGGTCGCGCTGACGACGGTTCAGAAGCCTCTCGATGTGGATGGGTTCGAGCGGTTTTGCGACGATATGATGTTCAATTCCATCACCGGCGACCTGGAAAACTGGCTACAGCCGTTTGCCCCGGTCCAATTTAAGGCAGCAGCATGAGCAAGTTATCCCGAGAAGCAGCGGCATCCGTCCTGGAGGATCGCGTTACCAAGATCGTGAAAGCGATGCAGGTGTTGATCAAGGACGCGCCGAAGATCGCCGACGTTCTCGATGAAGAGGCGCGTCTCAAGACCGAGGCGTTTCTGCAATCCCACTTCCAGCTCATGATGCGTGAGTTGGCGCTTGCGGCCGACTTCCGCCCCGCGCGAACCTCGTTCTCGCTCGATGCACCGCTGCCTGCAGCGCCCCAGCGCCTGAAATATCTGGACGGGCACCCGAGCGCACCTGTGGTGAAAGAGGTGCTGATCGCGGCGCCCCAACCGTCAGTCCCGCAGCCTGTCGAAGGGCGTCAGCCCTGGCGCAAGCCGTCAGGCCGGCTCGTTGGCACCAAAGAGGCGGTCTACGAGAAGCCCGAGCGCCCGCGCGGCGCCGGCGACGAGATCACCGAGATACCCGACCCGAAGCACGGCGGCATCGTCGACGCCGGCTTCATTGACGCCTAACCAGGAGAAGAAAATGGCATCCGCCAAAGATATCGCAGCGTCCCTCGAAAAGCTGATCGGAGCGAACGATGAGTCCGCCACCGTGACGCAGTTCCTCGACACCGGCTATCCGCCGTTCAACTATGCCCTGTCGAACAAGTGGGACGGTGGTTTCCCCGTCGGCCGCATCGTCGAGCTGGCCGGCCCGCCGTCGTCCGGCAAGACTGCGATCGCCACCAAAGCCATGGCGTCTGCGCAGCGAATGGGCGGCATCGCGATGTTCATGGATCACGAGCATTCCTTCGACGAGAAGCTCGGCGCCCAGATCGGCCTCGACCTGACGCGCGGCAAGTGGATCTACAAGAAGCCCCGCACGTTCGAGGACTCGCTGTCGATGGTTGTCACCATCGCCAAGCATGTTCGCGCCAACAAGCTGATCCCGAAGGACGCGCCGATGTGCGCGGTGTTCGATTCGCTCGCCTCCCAGGTGCCGACGTCGGTGCTGATCGACGCCAAGACCGGCGAAGAAAAAGAGCTGGCGAAAAAGTCGATGCACGACAATACCGCGCTGGCGCGGGCGACGTCGGGCTCGATGCCGGCGTTCAACCTGTATTGCGAGGAACTCGGCATCTGCGCGATCTTCCTGAACCAGATTCGCATGAAGCTGGGCGTCATGTATGGCGATCCGCGCACGACGCCGGGCGGTGAGGCTCCGAAATTCTACGCTTCGCAGCGCATCATGCTCGGCGCCGCCGCGAAGATCACCGACACCAAGAAGGAGGTGCTCGGTATGCAGATCAGCGCGGGCGTCATCAAGAACAAGGTGGCCCGCCCGTTCCGAAAGGCCGAATGGCGTTTCATGTTCCAGGCTGACGGTTCCGGCCGCTTCGATGTCGAGCGATCCTTGATCGACTGGCTAGCTACCGAAAAGCTGCTGCCGGTTCCCAAGAACGGCTATGTCGAATGGGAGGGTAAAACGATACATCGGGAGCACCTCGCCCGACAGATCGAGAAGGACGGCAAGTTCGCCGAACTCCTCAAGCTGCTGCCCGCCGCCTACGAGCCGCCGAAGCTAGGTGCGGACGAAATGCCCGCCACCGATGCCGATGCTCCAGAGGAAGTCGCTGCCTGATGCCGCTGTTTCTGGTCTCCGTCGAGGGTAAATTTCACTACACAGCCGAGGGCTCGTTCGCCATCGAGGCTGCGACCCTCGACGAGGCCAGAATTGCCGGCGAGAAGGCGCTTCAAAACGGCACGGCAGATGTCACCTGGGACCAGGATCGTATTCCGGAGGATATCGCGAACAGCCCGCCGGTGGTCACGGAGGTCGAAATTCTTGCCGAAGGCACTGAGGATATCAAGGAGCGGTTCTAATTTCGCTGTTGCAAATCAGGCGAAGCACCTATGACCAGCATTTCCTCTAACGCGGGAATGACAATGCGAGTTTTCTCCCTCTGGCAGCCCTATGCGAGCCTGCTGGTGCTTGGCTTCAAGATCAACGAGACGAGGCCCTATGCGGTCCCGTCGACCGTTCTCAAGCAGCGCCTGGGGATCGCCTCGACCAAGATGATCAAGCCGGAACAGCGGGCTTTGTTCGCTGACGAGGAGTTTCAGCACTATTACCGGCAGACGGGTCTGCCGGAAAAGCTGGACGATCTGCCTCACGGCAAGCTGCTCGGTTCGGTGTTCGTCACGGATTGCGAACTGATCACCGACGAGACACTCGACCTCATTACCGAGGAAGAGACGCTCTACGGGGACTGGAAGCCTGGGCGCTACGCCTGGGGCTGCCGTGATCCCGAAGTTCTCGATGTGCCTGTCCCGGTCATGGGGCAACAAGGAATTTGGACACTCAATGCCGCGCAAGTCCTCCCTTTCCGTCCTGTTGCACAAAAAAGGTAGGCGCACCTACGGGGCGTATTATACCAACCCCGACGGCACTCGCTTCTACATGGCTTGGCGCCGCACCAAGGAAATCTTTCGCTACGGCGAAAAGGACATCAGCACCGCGATCCGAAGCGGCAAGGCGGCCTGGGCGCTCGACGAGGAAACTCTGATCGACCTGCGCGCCGCCGGCATCAAATTCGTCGGCGTGATCGACCGCGACACCGGCGACAAATACATGACCGTTCTGGACCTATTCTTCAATCCGGCCGCCCAGGTGATGAATTACGCGGGTCGCGGCGGATCCCTCCAGCGATATCTGCCGCTGCAGCACTTCCGGCGCCAAGTCGGTAAGACGAAAATCTGACAAAGTTCCATTTGCAACCCTTTTCGAACTGCTCTATGTATAAGTCAGCACTGATTGACACACAACACAGAGAGCACAATGAAGCGCCGAATTTGTGCCCGTCCGGGCTGCAACGAGGTTATTTTGAACAGGCATGGTAGTGCACGGTTTTGCTGTCAGCCGTGCCAGCACGCGACGTGGCTTGAAGCGAACCCTGACTCTTACGAGAGAAAAAAAGCGCAAGCCAGAAGAAGACGAAAAAGTGATCCGGGGTATCGGAAGACGCTTAATCAACGAGCTAATCAGGCTCGCAAACTGAAATACGCGACCAATCCGGAGTATCGCGAGGCTGCGCGCCAATACGATCGGCAGTGGAAAAACGATCGTTATCGCGACGATCCGGAAAAATTTCTATCCTACAAAAGAAGGCGAGCTGAACTTGTCGCGCAGGCCTTGGCGGTCGTTAAAGCCCTCGGCATCGATCTGTCGGTGACCGCATGAAGCGAATTTGCCTAGCGGCCGGCTGTGAGGGTGATCTTTCGCACAAGCGCAAGGGCGCGCTCTATTGCGACGCGAATTGCACCGCGCGGGCCTACTACACGGGCGCGCGAATAAAGGCTTTGGCTGTTCGACCGTTCAGAGCGTGCGGCAATCCGGATTGCCACAACGACATATCGCAGCGCCCCGGACAGACCAAATTTTGTTCCCCTGTCTGCACTCGTATCGGTCGTGAACCGGATGCAAAAACGCGAGAGAGAAAGCGGCAAGCAAGAGCCGATTATCTAAACAACCGCGAGCTGCGGCTGACGAACAAACGAGCCTGGCGAGCTAAAAACAGAAAACGCGACCTGGCAACCAAGCGTCGCTTCTACCATAAGCACAAGGCTAGATTGTTTGAAAAAAATAAGGAGTTTAGTCGAAAGCATCGAGAGAAATTACAAGCCGCGCTGGCGATCTGCCGCGAGCTCGGCATCGAAGTGAAACTAGCAGCCTAGCAACCCAACAGGAGAACTACCTATGTCTATGATCGAGATCAATTCCGGCAAGCGGGCCGTTGTGAAATCCGCTACCCCGACCACGTTGCTTAATTCTATCATCGAGAAGCGTCCTCGCGCCACTCGTCTGGAACACACCGAAGATTTCCGCGAGCGCATGAAGATGCCTCGCAACGAGGAATTGTTGGACGAAATCATCGATTTCTTTGTTTCTTTTCACTACAACAAGCTGACCCGAGTCGCCTCGACGCCGCGTCAACGGGCAGCAAAAGCTGCGTCGCGCAAGGCCGCCATCGTCTCCGGCGTCAGCCAGGGTATGACTCACTTTATGAAGGTCGGATACCTCGACTTTCCGATGCCGAACGGCAAGCTGTTCCGTGACTGCACGATCAGCGAGGCCCGCAAAATGGCCCCGAAGATCGGCGGTCTGATGACCGTTATCGCCCACCTCAAGGGCAAGGCGAGCGACGTGATCGGCAAGGTCTACAGCGAGGCGCAGCTGAAAAAACTCGCCGCATAAGTTCCCAGAGAGCGGGTTGAAGATTCCACTCGCAACCCGCTCTTTTCTCGCTATATTGTAAGTCAGCACTGACTGCACAGGGGAACACAGCATGAAGCCGACCCAGGACTACACCGTCGCTTGCGCTCGCGAGGTGTTCGGCGAGATCAACATGGACGACCAGCGCGAACGTGTTCTGCGCTTTGGCGAGGAAGCGATGGAGCTGATGCGCGCCGCCGGTCTCTCTTTCAAGGATATCGCCGCCCTCGCCTGCTACGAGTTCACCCGTCCGAAGGGCGAGTTGAAGCAGGAGATCGCCGGCACCCAGGTCACGCTGTTCGGGCTTGCCTCCGCTCACAAGGTCGACGTCGGCGAAGAGGTCGCAAAGGAATGCGCCCGCATCCTGTCGAAGAAGGACGAGTGCCGCGCCAAGCACGCCGCGAAGCCCGCCAGTCTCGTCGCTCAGAAGGCGGTCGCGGCATGAAGCCCTACGCCATCGTTTCCGACATTCACGCTCATGCCTGGACGCACTTTGCGACGACGGGCGCCGACGGGCTCAATACCCGCCTCAAGATCACGCTGGACGAGCTCCGGCGCGCCGTGATCGAACTCCAGGCCGCGGGCGGCAACACTCTCTACGTCGCCGGCGACGTCTTCCACACCCGCGGCTCGATGGATCCGGAGGTGTTCAATCCGACCCATGCCGTATTCCAGGAGCTTGCCGACGAGGTGTCGATCCGCATGATCCCCGGCAACCACGATCTCAAGGGTCGCGACACGACGAAGCTTGGCAACGCGATCCAGACCATCGGCGCCATCGGCGGTATCGAGGTCGTGACCGGCAAGGTCGGCCGACTGTTTTACAACGAAAACGTCCTGATGTTGCCTTGGCACGCCACCAAGGATCAACTGCGCGCGACGATCAAGGGTATCACCGACGCCTGGAGCCCGACGATCGCGGCGTCCGAAGTCGACCTAATCATCCACGTCGGTATCGACGGTATGCTCGATGGCGTGCCGGACAGCGGGCTTTCGGCCAAGGAGGTTGCGTCCTGGGGCTTTAAGCGCGTGTTTGCCGGCGACTACCACAATTATCGCGAAGCCGAGGACGGCAAAGTGATCTCGATCGGCGCCACCAGTCATCAACAGTGGGGCGATATCGGCACAAAAGCAGGCTTCCTGCTCGTCTACCCTGATCGCGTGGACTACCGTGCATCCCATGCGCCGAGCTTCGTCGAACTGACGGGCGACACCGATCCGAACGACTATTTCAGCACCGTCGATGGCAACTATGTCCGCATCCGCGGCATGAAGCTGACCGACGCCGAGATCAACACCTTCCGCGCCGAACTGACCGACATGGGTGCGCGTGGCGTGACGTTTCAGGTCACGCGCGAGGTCGTATCCGCTCGGGGGTCTTCGACCGTGGCTAAAGCCACTACCCTAGATCAGTCGGTCGATCAGTTCGTAGACCAGATGAAGGATGTCGATCCGGATCACCTGGCGCTGATCAAGGCGGGCGCGGCCGAAATTCTTGCCACCGTCAGGAGCGTCGCGGCATGAGATTTCATTGCGCCGACCGCGAAGAACATCGTCGTGCAAAACGTCGGCGTCGGGACGATGCCTTGCGCGAATGGCACGGCAAGATCGCCTGGTTGCCTATCCGAATTGGAGTCAATTGTCATTGGCTGGAAGTCGTGATGCGCAGACGCTGCATCGGTCAGACCCTCCAGCAAGGGTATTTCTTCCACTGGGAGTATCGCTCGCCTCGATAGTGCCACCCGCAATCCTTTTCAGAGTTCGATACTCTGAAAATCACAGCAACAACGCACGAGACACAGCAAAATGGCCTATTTCACCGTCAAGATGGTCTCGAAAAAGACCATCGTCTCCTTCGACGTCAAAGGTGTAAAAACCGGCGAGCGCACCGAGCTGATCCCGCAGACCTATCACGATCTGCCGCATGTGACGGCGCTCGCCTACAAGACCAAATTCCCGGACAACCAGGTCGAAATCATCGCCCAGCACGGCGAGTTCGGCGGGCAGAGTCAGATCGGCGGATCCCGCAACGGTCACAGGGGCGCAGCGGCATACAGCAAGCGGCCGACGTCCTGGGGCACCGACACCAATCGCAAGGTCGCGCAGAAGCAGGTCGATGCGAACGACGAACGGCAGCGCGCGGCGCTGACCGGCGACATGGCAGCAGCAATCAACGCGGAGATCGGATCATGAGCGAAATTCAGGACGGCTTCGAAATCTCGTCGGACGGCCGCACCGTCTGGGTCAACGACCCCTTCATCAATGTCGGGCGGTTCAGTCGTAACGGTATCGATATTCACCACAGCGCCGAGCAGCAGATTGTCGGCGGCAAGCAGTGTCTCGACTGCAAGGCTGGCCCCTGCACCGAGGCTGATTGGGAGTATTTCAAGGCGGGCATGTTGCGCGTCTACAACGTTCTGATCGAGGACAAGCACAAGCCGAAGAACCTGGCGCCGGCGAAGAAGCTGGAGCTGGTGTGATGCGCTGGATCCCGCTCGTCGCGGCGCTGCTGCTTGCCGGGTGCTCTGATCCGGAGAATCCGACGCCCGTTATGATGTGCGTCACGAAGGGCGAGCCTTACTCGTGCCGAGGCGGACCCTGCTACCCGTGCCTCGAATACGGCATCACCTGCCCGAAGCCGACGAAATTGGCCCAGGGCAACGACAAGCTGATCTGCAAGTTGGGAGACGAATGATGGCGAAGGTAGCCAAGAAAAAGCCCGATCCGAAGCAGAAGGCTCTCGCCAAGATCAAGGGCCTGACGATCGGCGATTGCACGACGTTTCTCGATTCGATCGCCAGCGACCGCGATAAGGCGATCGCCGAAATGGTCGAGCTGGACGATAACGGCGAGTTCGAATGCGACAACTACATCGTCTCTGAAGGTGACGATAATGGCGCCTACGTCATGGGCTGGCGCTGGGTCTCCTTCGAGGACACACCGATGAGCAAGATTTGCAGTTGCTGCCACGAGGAGCCGACCGAGAAGGTCGTCAAAATGCGCGACGGCACCACCGATACCTTGTGCGAAACGTGCCTCGAAGATGTCACCTGCCCCACCGAAGGCTGCGGCGCGATCGAGGGCACCGAGAAATGGGGCACGGTCGGCGACGGTTTCGACGGCTACTGCCCATCATGCGCTGACAAGCGCGAGGAAGCTGGAGTTTACGGATCATGATCACTGGAAAAGACCTGATTGCGTGGGGCTTCACGCCCGGCCCGTTCTTCAAGGCGGCGATCGTCGAGGCGAACCGCCTTGCCCAAGATTCGGACATCGAGCAATTCGAGATCATCGAGGCGCTCAACGCCTTCGCTCCGCCCGAGCCGATCTACATTCCGCGCCACGAGAAGGGCACTCTGGGCTACCGAATGCTCATGGATACCGATACCGACGATGAGATCGCCTAGCAGCTTCCACCCGCAATCCGATTTGTGATCGCGTAGCGTGATCTGAGCAAGAGAGAAAACAATATGAGCGATCGATATATGACCCTTCTGGGCGCAGAACAGGTGCAATCCGCCGCGTCAAGCATGAGTTCCGCAGCTGACCGGATGCAGCGAGCCGCTGACAGCTTCGCCTTCGCAATGGAGGCGCAACAGCGCTTCATGGACGATTGGTTGGCGCGTTTCGAGCAGACGCTCGAACAGGCGCGGCCCTACGCGCGGCACGCCGGAGGTCCGCTGTGAAATTCCTATCCATCGAAATTGCGAACTTCATGGCGATCGGCGAGGCGACGATCTCGCTGGCTGACCGCGGCCTGGTCCTGATCGAGGGTATCAATTCCTACGAGACCTCTGCCGATTCCAACGGGGCCGGCAAGTCCTCGATCGCCGACGCCCTGTCCTGGTGTCTCTACGGCGTCACCGCGCGCGGTGAAGGCGGCGACGATATCGTCAACGACGACGCCAAGACCGACTGCTCGGTTAGGGTCGTGGTCGAGGATGGCGCCGATCTCTACGAAATCGTCCGCTACCGCAAGCACAAGAAGGGCAAGAACAGTCTGACGGTGCGGAAGCAGGAGACGAACAGCTATAAGGATCTCACCCTCGGCAAGGACGCCCTCACCCAGGTCGTGGTCGATCGTATCATCGGCTGTTCCCTCGAAGTGTTCAATGGCGCGGTTTATGCGGGCCAGGAGAAGATGCCCGATCTGCCTGGTATGACCGACAAGACCCTCAAGATGCTGATCGAGGAGGCTTCCGGCGCCACGCTGCTGGAAGTCGCCTATGTCGAGGCTAATACGAGAGTTCGGAACACGGCTGCGGAGCTGTCTAGCTCCTCGATGACCGTCTCGACCATCGGCCGGCACATTGACGACGCGGAGCGGTCGCTCGTGAACGCTCAGACGCAACTCGCTGATTTCGAGACCCGGCGGCTCGCCGACGTGCGAAGCCTTGCGACGGACGCCAAGGGCACGAAATCCGAGATCGATACGCGCACCGTGGAGCTGGCGCTGCTTGGTGATGCCATCGATATCAGCCAGAAGATCGAGAAGATCGACCGGCAGATCGCGGCTGTCGCCGGCGAACAAAAGACTGAGCGCGCGAAGGCTGACGGCGTCGCGAATGCGGCCCGCGCGCTCCAGGCTGCTCAGCTGACCGAAAAGAGCAACGAGCGCCATCTGACCCTGGCGAAGAAGCGCCTGGCGGAACTCGACCATCAGGTCGGCTGCCCGTGCTCGACCTGTGACCGGCCCTACTCGGCCGAGGACATCGCGCCGGCCAAGAAGATCGCCGCCGACGCTGTGACCGGGCACGAATGCGACCTTGTCGATGCAGAGGCTATCGTGGCTACTGCCCTGATCGCTCACAAACAAGCACAGAGCGACTTGGACGCATATCGCGCTGCGATGACTGATCTGTCAGCGGTGAACGCTCAGCGAGCTTCTCTGCAAGCCCAGCTGGCCAACATTCGCGAGAAGGAAGGTCTGCTGGTCAGCGCCAAGCGGGAACTGACGCGGATGGTCGCCGAAATCAAGCGCAAGCGGGACGATGCTAACCCCTGGCTCGCCGAGATCGCCCGCTGCGAGACAACGGTCGAGGACCGCAAGAAGGCGCACCACGACGCTCAGACCAAAGAGGCTGCGCTGACGACGGCCTTCAGGATCGCGGAAGCGATCGCGAAGGTGTTCAGTCCCACAGGCGTTCGGGCCTTCCTGCTCGACGAGGTGACGCCCTTCCTGAACGAGCAGACTGCAAAATACCTGGGCACGCTGTCCGATGGGCACGTCTCCGCGACCTGGACCACCCTGATCAAGAACGCCAAAGGGGAACTCCGCGAAAAGTTCTCCATCGAGGTGACGAACGTCAACGGCGGCAAGAAGTTCGGCCTGGTGTCCGGCGGCGAGAAGCGCAAGGTCCGAATCGCCTGCGCGCTGGCGCTGCAGGACCTGGTCGCCCGCCGCGCCTCGAAGCCGATCGAACTGTTTATCGGCGACGAGATTGACGACGCCCTCGACCGTTCCGGACAGGAGCGGTTGATGACCGTTCTCGAGGAAAAGGCCCGCGAGCGCGGCTCGGTGTTTATCATCAGCCATGCCGATCTCAAGGATTGGATTCGCAACACCGTCACCGTGAAGCGGGAAGGCCCGCGCTCAACCATTGAGGAGGCTACATCGTGAAGCTGGATCCCGTTCGTGAGGCCCGCGCCCGCCGCATGGTGCTCGACGATAGCGTCTGGCCGCAATCATCGCGGCTCTGTATGAAACGCATCGGTGATGGCCCGATGGATTTCGGCGTCATTGTGAGCGGCGACGCTAAGCCGAACCAGATCATCGTCCGCGACTATGAGCACGAAGAAGTTCACATCTTCGACAGTATCGACGCGCTGGTAGAGGCCGGATGGACGGTGGACTGAGCCATGAGCAAGCCCAAAGAGCATCGTGATGCCGGGCTGCTGCTCTCGGCGCTGATCGACCAGGTGATCGCCAAGAAGGCCGGCAACAAGGAGTTTGCCTTGTTTTATATGGATCCGGGCTGGGTCGCTGAGATCGGCAATCCGTCCGAGCAGGTCTGTCTCGGCGAAAGCAACGGCGAGTTCAGGAGTTTCACCGGCGTCACCCCCGAGGAAGCCGTCGGCGACCTCTTGCAGAAGGTCAGATAATATGCCCGTCAAGTTTCAGAAGTGGATCTATCGCACCGACCTCAAGACCAACCCCGAATGGCGCTATGTGTTCGGCGACAACGTGCAGCGCTCCGGCTACGGCGGGCAGGCCAAGGAAATGCGCAGCGAGCCGAACGCGATCGGCGTCGTCACCAAGTTCAAGCCGACGACGGATCAGGATGCCTTTTTCAACGACGACAACAGTGGCTGTTGGGCCGCGGTCGTGCGTGATCTCACCAAGGTCGTAGAAGCGTTGACCGAAGGTCGCACTGTCGTCATCCCGGAAGACGGGCTCGGCACCGGTTTGTCGATGCTGCCGCAGCGGGCGCCGAAGCTGAACACCTTCATCGCGAAATTCATTCAGAATCTCGCCGAGCACTACCCGCTCGATAAAGCGGCGTGACAGAAAACGCGCGCAAACCGAGTCGTTTGCGCTATATTGTAAGTCAGAACTTACACCGAAGAGATTTATGGCCCGAGTAAAAGCAAAAGACCCCGCCGCTGTCCTGATCGACACCCTCAAGAATGCGATCACGGACGGCGTGATGAAGGATCTCTGTCTGGAGGTCGCGGCGCCGATCAAGATGCAAGCGAAATTGGCCAAGAACGGTCAATATCGCACCGTGTCGGTCAGCCGCGGCGAGGAGCTTATGCCGTCGGGAGTTCGCCTTGGCGCCAAAGGCGAGGCGAAGATCATCTTTGAGTTCAAGCCGGTGGATCCCGGCGACTATGAACAATACGAGCTGGACGACGCCAAGGTCTGGACCGCGTTTCCAGACCTGGAGAGTCTGGTCATTCGCGCCCTCGACATCGAGGCTGTCAACACCGACGGCGAGTCGGTCCGCTTCGCTCAGGTCAAGCCGCAGTTTCTGAACGCTGCGCGCGAGAAGGAAGAGATTCGGGTCGAGACCGAAAAGGCCGATGCCGAGCGCAAGGTCAAGAATCACTACGAGGACCACCCGTTGTTTGGAGTTTGGGGATGAATATCGAAGTTGGACTACTGGACCCTTCCTTCACGCATTTTGGCGTGGTTCGAGCCTCGCTCGATCTCGACACCCTGCTTTTCACCCCGCTCACGATGACGACCATCATCACCGAGCCGGCGACCAAGGAGACCCGAAAGATCGTCCGCAAGAACTCGACCCAGCTCGGGCGCTGCAAGATCATCCTCAAGGGCTATCTGCCGCTCATACAGGGCTGTCGCATCGTGTTCGCGGAAATCCCCACCGGCGCGCAATCAGCGAGCGCAGCCTGGTCCTTTGGGGCGGCAACCATGGCTGTAGCCGCCTGCCCGATCCCGGTCATTCAGGTGCAGCCGTCCGAGACGAAGATGGCCACCGTCGGCACCAAGACCGCCTCGAAGGAGGAGATCATCGAGTGGGCCGGCCTGACCTACCCGAAGGCGCCCTGGAGCCGCTATCCGCGCGACATCACGCGCAAAGGCAAGATCATCCGCGCCGAGGGCGGCATCATGGATTCGGAGGAGCATGTCGCCGATGCGCTCGCCGTCGGACACGCCGGGATTGTCACCGACCAGTTTCAGCAACTGCTGCCGCTGTGGCGTCAGGCGTTGGCTGCGTAGTCAACCCACACAAAAATAAATTCCTGTTTTGTAAGTCAGTTCTGACTTCCTTAATATGGTTCGTTCAACTTCAAATATGACCAAAAGGACACCCTCAATGGGCACCCCCGCGCGCGACTATTTCCCAGGCATGGGTCAGGCTGTCGCCGATCGCACCATCAACCGCAAGATCGTCCGCAAGTTCGAGGCTCCCCGACTGATCGAGTTCTCGGTGCCGCTCGCAGAGGGCCATTTCACGGTCGAGGATCTGGTTAAGGAATACGCCCGGATCCAGGGCTATGTCATGGACCCGAGCGAGAAGCCGGTTCTGAATATTGGTGACGATAAGGCATTGTCAGGCTTTTTCTGGGCGACCGGGCGAAAAGGTGTCGAAAGCTGGGCCGATGTGGCGGCGCGTGTCGCTTTGGGCAATTCGCTGCTCGAACCCGACACGTTTTTTCAGGATCGCGAGCGACGCCGCATGGAGCACCATCTGCGCCAGGCCTCGCTGCTGATGTCCGGCCGGCACCTGCAGCACGGCGACGAGACGCAGCCCTCGCGCAACATGGAAGTTTTCACGAACTGCTCAACCTCGGCCTCGACCTTTCTGATGTTCTACCTGCTGCTCAACGGCTCCGGCGTTGGTCGCGCCTATGACGACACCATGATCAAATCGGATCTGAACAAGATGCCGATCGTGGTCTGCACCATCAGCTGGGGCCACCAGGACGTCGAGAAGGGCATCATTCAGGGCTTCCCGACCCGACGCGATACCGAGCACCTCTACGAGGGCCGCAAGATCACCGTGTTCGAAGTGCCCGACAGCCGCGAGGGCTGGGCAAAGGGCATCGAAATCATCGAGCGCATGGCGTTCGAGGAACGGCGCGAAGAAGTGTTGATCCTGGAATTCACAGGCGTTCGCCCGAAGAACGCGCCGATCATGGGTATGCAGGGTCGCCCCGCCTCGGGTCCCGGCCCGCTGATGGCTGCGATCGCCAACATCGCGAAGCTCCGCGACGCCGGCATGGCGCCCTGGCGCGCGGCCATGTATGCCGACCACTACGCCGCCGAGTGTGTTCTCGTCGGCGGCGCCCGTCGCGCAGCGCGCATGGCAACTAAGACCTGGCGTGACGCAACCACCCTTGATTTTGTTCAGGTCAAGCGTGGTGGCTTCCTGTGGTCCTCGAACAACTCGGTCACGGTCGATCAGGAATTTCGCGACGGCGTGCTTCATGTGCGGGCGTTGATGGCTCGCTTTTTTCAGGGTGCCGAAAGTCACACTGAAAATTGGCTGCGGTTTATCGTCAAGGATAAATACGCCACGGCCATGCAGGTTCACGCCTATCGTGTGATGATGGCGATCGCCGCGGCCGCCTACCAAGATGGCACCGGGGAACCGGGCATCATCAATCAGGATCGGCTGACCCAGAACGACGAGGGCATCGACGCCTATACCGACGGGCTGTTTGCCGACAGCGCCAAGTTCCAGCTCGACCGCGAGTCCCTACCCTTGATGGCCGCGCTCGCGAAGTCGGCGATGGAGCTCAAATACAAGGTCATCACCAACCCCTGCGGCGAGATCGTGCTGCTGCTGTTGGGCGGCTACTGCGTCATCGCCGACGTGGTGCCGTTCCATGCCGGCTCGAAGTGGCGCATGAAGGGCTTCAAGAGCCAGAAGTGGCAAGACGATGGCTGGGATGACGACGCCGAGGACGCCTTCCGGGTCGCCACGCGGGCGCTGATTCGCACCAACCTGATGGACAGTCTCTACAAGCGGGAGGTGACGCGCACCAACCGGATCGGCGTCGGCATTACGGGTTTCCACGAATGGGCCTATGCCCGCTTTGGCTTCACCTGGCACGATCTGGTGAACGAGGAGAAATCCAAAGCTCTCTGGCAGACCATGTCGCGGTTCAAGCGCGCGATCGTGGCCGAAGCCGCGGCCTACTCGAAGGAGCTCGATGTCGTCGTGCCCCACACCAACACGACGTTCAAGCCCGCCGGCACCACCTCGAAGCTGTTCGGGTTGACCGAGGGCGCGCATCTGCCCACCATGCGGGAATTCATCCGATGGGTGCAGTTCCGCAACGACGATCCGCTGGTCGCCGAATACGAGGCCAAGGGCTATCCGGTGAAGCACCTGAAGACCTACAGTGGCACGACCATCGTCGGCTTCCCGACGCGGCCGGCAATCTGTGAGCTGGGCGGCGGCGCCTGGGTTGTCACCGCATCGGAAGCGACGCCGGAGGAGCAGTATCGGTTCCTCCAGCTGCTGGAGAAGTATTGGCTTACCGGAGTTGACGCCGATGGCGTCACGCCGCTGATCGAGAGCGGCAATCAGATCTCCTACACGCTCAAATACGACCCCAAGAAGGTCACGTTTGATCGCTTCCTGGAGACGCTGATCGAGGGCCAGTTCAAGATCCGCTGCTGCTCGGTGATGCCGCAGGAGGACAAGAGCGCCTATGAGTATCTGCCGGAATCCGCAGTAAACAAGGATGAATACGAGCATATCGCCGCTGCGATCGCAGCCAGCAATATGGCCGAGGACATCGGCTTGGAGCATGTGGACTGCGGCGGGGGTGCTTGTCCCGTGGATTTCTCTTCCGAGAAAGCGGCGTAAAGTTCCACGCGCAACCCGCGTCAAGATCGCTATATTGATTTGTGAAAGTCAGTATTGACTGATCGCAAGACAGTCACTAGAGACGATCATAGCGCGAGGAGGCCGCGATGAAGCTGTAACCCCGTTTCAATTATCTCCCAGCTGGCCCCGGTTTAAGCGCCGGGGCCGCTTTTCCGACAGCACACACGAGGACGACAATGGCTTGCAACAAGAAGCTCCAGGCGGACGGAGCCACGACATGGCCCCGCACCTGTTCGCAATGCAAACTTGGCCCCTGCACCCACCCGGACTATGCGCCGGGGAAAAGTGGTCACGCCGACGCGCTTAAGCAGATTGCCGGGCTGATCCAGAAGCTGTCCTACCGGGACATGCTGGCGCTGGGCAAAGAATTGTCCGCCCGCCTTAATAAGCTGGACGACTGCGATCCTCAGACCTGCGCCGAGGTTCTTGTCGAGGTCGCTGACGAGATTCTCACCAAGGAGCCTAAGTGAGACGATTCGATGCGCCCACTCGCCCCGTCAAGCCGGAGGCCTGCGATCTTCGCGTCGGCGACACGGTCAAGTTCGCCCCAGGCTCCGGCTGGGTCAGCGAGTGGCCCGGCGAATATCGCGTGACCGGGATTAACTGGCATTACCAGGGCAGCGACGAACTCGACATTACGATCGCCAGTGATGAGGAGATCCGCATGAAGTATGGCGCCACCAGCGATTTCAAGACCAGCGACTTGATCAAGGTTTAGGGGATAAATAATGACCGTTTCCGCCAAAATGATCCTCGACAGTTCGGCGCACGGCGAGCGCCTGACCTCGATCGAGGCTCGCTACCCCAAATTCATTCACGGCGAACTGATGACGCATCGGGTGTTCTCCCGGAACGCCTCGTCGTCGCGCGCCATTCCCGTCGAGCGTCTGATCGAGGACGTGCTGCGCGACCCCGCGCTGCCGGAGAAGTGGTTCAAGAACAAAGCCGGCATGCAGGGCACGGAAGAGATCGTCGGTGACGAGCGCGAGGAGCTGATTGGCCTTTACCTGGAGGCGATGAGACTCGCCATTCGGCAGGCTCGTGAAATGATCGCTTTCGGCGCCCACAAGCAGCACATCAACCGCATCATCGAGCCGTTCTGCCACATCACGACCCTAATCACCTCGACGCAGTGGTCGAACTTCATCGCCCTGCGCGATCACGATATGGCGGATCCGACGATGCAAGCGTTAGGCAAGACAGTGCGCAAGGCGCTGGCCACCAGCCTTTCGACCCCGCTGGAGCCCGGTCAGTGGCATCTACCCTATGTCATGCCTAAAGATGCCGCCCCGGTTATCGATTATCTGCGCAACGATAAGCAGATCAACCCGACCGACGAGCGTATTCAAAAGGTGATGATCCAGCTCTCGGTCGCCCGCGCCGCTCGCGTATCCTACAAATTGCAGGACGGCATGTTTCCGACCATCGCGAAGGATCTGGAGCTTTACGATCGCCTGGTCGGCGGCGTTCCGCTCCACGCCTCGCCGGCCGAGCACCAGGCCACGCCGAGCAAGGTTCGAACCGATCTTCAAGATCGGCCCATTCTCTGCGGCGCCAAGCTGACCTTCGTCGGCCCGAACCTGGGCGGCAACCTCGGCCCCGGCTGGATTCAGTATCGCAAGACGTTGGCCGGAGAATGCCAATGAATATGCACGTTCCCACCCTGCAGCGCAGCCTGGCCGACGTGGTCGCGGAATACGACACCAAGCGAGCCGCGCTGCCGGCGGCGCTTCAAGCTCACACGCAGGCCGGCAACGACCTCAAAATGTCGGCGACGGTCGGCGGCACCTATGGCCGCGAGAACATCGACGTGGGCAGCACCTGGGAGCGAACGCTCGAAAGTCATCTGCTCAAGTCCGCCTGGCACCACGTCTATGACGGCCTGAACATTGCCAGGCTGGCGAGTCCCACTGACAAGCGCCTATTCGAGCAGGCGATGTCCGCCCCGCCGGAGTTCACACTCGACAATATCCGCGGCACCTTCGGTAGTTTCGTTCGCGACCCGCGCGGCAACATCCTGCGAGGCCTCGCCGAAGTGTTTTGCGGGCTGGACCAGGCTTACAAGAGCCACGACAAGGTCAAGATCGGCGTAGAGGGGCTCCCCAAGCGCGTCGTGCTATCCGGATTTGCGCAATACAGCCATTATGGCCGCGACCGGGTCGAGACGATCCTGAATGCTCTCGCCTCCTACCAGAACAAGCCGTTCGTGACCGGGCGCGAGATCGCGGCGCTGATGACCGACGAGAACGCGCTGCTGGTGCGCGCCGAGCTGCCGACCACCAAATACGAAAAGGACGTTCTGGAGACGCCGGGCCGCGGCGTCCGGCTGAAAACCTTCAAGAACGGCAATGGTCACCTGTTCTTCGAAAAGGACACGCTGACCGACATCAACAAGGCGTTGGCCGAGTTCTACGGCGACGTGCTGCCCGACACCACCGACGAGAAGCCGACCCAGAAGCAGGCGTCGACCGCGGTCTCGAAGGATCTGCAATACTACCCGACGCCGCAAAAGCTGGTGGATAGCATCATCGATGACATCTATCAGATCGAAGGAAAGGACGTCCTTGAACCTAGTTGCGGATGTGGTCGGTTTCTGGACGCGCTCCGCGCCAAGAAGGCCAAAGCGGTAGGTATTGAGGTGGACGCCGGTCGGGTCGCGGTCTGCAAGGCCAAGGGCCATAGCGTTTTGCATGGCAATTTCCTCGAGACCGTGCCGACGCCTAAGTTCGACGTCGTGGTGATGAACCCGCCCTTCTATGGCCGGCACTACGTCAAGCATGTTCGCCATGCGATCAAGTTTCTGAAGCCAGGCGGCGTGCTCAAGGCGATCCTGCCGGCGACGGCCGCTTACGATCACGGCGAGCTCGATGATCTCAAGGGTCGCTATAACGACGGCTTCCGCGACCTTCCGGTGGGTTCCTTCAGCGAAAGCGGAACGAATATCTGCACCGTGGTTCTGACATTTCACGCGCAAACCGTTTAGCGCGCGCTATATTGTAAGTCATAACTGACTTATACCGAAGAAAGAGCCCAATGAGCGATCCGATGCAGGCAGCAATTCGAGAAGTTCCGATCCAGATTTTCGACTTTCTCTCCGAGCCGGCCGAGGGTCTGACGCCTGGCTTCTATTTCAACATTCCGGTGGCCGACGAAGACAAGGCCTCGCCCAACGAGGTGCTGCTCGAAGGCCCCTTCGAGAGCCGCGGCGCGACGCTCGATGCCGCGCGCGACTTCATCCGCGACTGTCTGACCAACCACAACGACGAGACCGTGGAGTGACGCCCGACCTGATCAACGGCACCTTCGAGGTGCTGGGCGGTCTCGCCATCGGTCTCAGCGTCCACGCGCTTCACCGCGCCAAGGTGGTGCGCGGTGTCTCCTGGCCGCACGTCGCCTTCTTCACGAGCTGGGGCCTGTGGAACCTCTGGTTCTATCCGAGTCTCGACCAGTGGTTCTCGTTCGCCGGCGGCGTGTTTCTGGTCGCCATCAACGCGATCTGGCTCGGTCAAATTCTCTACTACACAAGGAAAGAACGAAAATGGTCGTCAAGTTCATCCGTCTGAGCTCCACCTGCAAGGTGCCTGCCTACGCTTCCGCCGGCGCCGCTGGTGCCGATCTGCACGCCGACATCGATATGACGATCCGCCCAGGCGAAACCCGTCTGATCCCGACCAATATCGCGGTCGAGATACCGACCGGGCTTGAAGGCCAGATTCGCCCGCGCTCCGGGCTCGCCTTCAAGAACCGTATCACCGTGCTGAACTCGCCCGGCACCATCGATTCCGACTACCGGGGTGGTATCGGCGTGCTGCTGCACAACACCGGAATCGACTTCTTTCAGGTCAAACAAGGCGATCGCATCGCCCAGCTGGTGATCGCGCCCTACTTCCGTGCCGATTTCGTCGAAACCGGCTGCGTGTCCGAGACCGGCCGCGGCACCGGGGCTTATGGCTCGACCGGGGTCAGCGGAAATCTCTGCAAGGAGATCGCAGGGCTCGGTGGCTACAATCGCATGGTCGAGGGTTCCTGATATGGCTTTTGGATTCGCAGGCGCTCATCGCACCGGCAAGACGACGCTCGCCAAGCTCGTCGCCGAAGACCTCAAGATGACCTATCACGACGCCTCGGTGTCGAAAATCATGAAGGAGGCCGGAATCAACGCCGTCGGCGACGTGCCGCTGCAGGCCCGCATCGAAGCGCAGGAGTTTCTGCTCAAACGCTACCTGAAGGACCTGCAATGGGCGCCGCGGCCGCTGGTCACCGATCGCACCCCGCTGGACATGATCGGCTACGCCCTCGGCGAGCTGACCATGCACAACACCGATGCTGCGCTGGGTCGGCGGTTCGATGATTTCTGTGACGCCTGCATCGGCGCCACGGTGCAGCATTTCGACACCATCGTCGTCGTGCGCCCGCTGACCACCTACACGGCGGATCCCTCCAAGCCCCCGCACAATCTCGGCTATCAGACGATGGTGCAGCTTTTGATCGAGGGCGCGGCCACCTTCGCCGAAGGGAATGTCTACGTCCATCGGCTCTACACGTCCGATCTGCAGGATCGCCGGCTTCAGACCAACGCCTGGTTGTCGGATCGAATGTCCAACATCGTCGAAATGTCCAAGCAGGTCAGGAAGCACTGATGAAGCAGGATAAGGAACAGGCGGTAGCGCGACTGGGCCGACGATTTGGCGGAACGGTGCTGACCAAAGCCTTTGACGCTTACGCCAAGGGCGAAGAACGACCCGAGATCGAGGCGCGCAAGATCAAGGTCGAAGACCTGCAATCTGCCGACTGATCCCACCCGCAATCCGACTCGACGTTCGCTATGTTCTGAATAGCGACGAAAACAACGCAAACACAGCACGAGGAATGAATAATGCAGGTCAGCAGTGCCCTGGAATCCGATCAATTCGCCATCATCGGCGGAGGCAAGTCTCGGAAATTCCGGATCAACGCCAGCGCGAGCTTCTTCAAGATCCTTTCCGACGGGCTCTATGCCCACAAGGAAGCAGCCGTCGTCCGCGAAACCATCTGCAACGTCTATGACGCGCACGTCCTGGCCGGCATCCCCGACCGCGCCGCCGAGATCACGCTGTCGGGGACCCAGATCACCTTCCGTGACTTCGGCCCCGGCATCGCCGACGAGATCATGGATGAGCGGTTCTGCAACTACGGCGGATCGACCAAGACCCTCGACGACAGTCAGATCGGCGGGTTCGGTCTGGGCTGCAAATCGCCCTTCGCCGTCACCGATCACTTTATGGTCACCAGCTTCAACGGCGGGTTCAAGCGCACCTATGCGCTGACGATGGGCGGCGACGAGAGCGAGGGTGAGCCGAGAATCAAGGAAATGGCGTGTCAGCCCTCGCCCGAGACCGGATTGCTGGTCACCGTGCCGATCGGCACGCCTGTCATGTATAACCACTTCGAAGCGGCGCTACGCACCTTTCTTCAGCGCAGCGGCATCAAAGCCACGATCAACGGCGAAAAGATCGCCGTCCGCGACTATAGCGGCATCGAACAGGCTGGTTTCGGCTTGTTCAAGCAGATTTCGCGAGACCATACCCGCACTCACGTCTGGGTGCTCTACGGCAAGGTGCTCTATCCCGTCACGCCGCACGAGGAAATTCGCGATCTGCTTGAGAAGCTGGAGCGGATAGCGCGCGGCACTGGCATGGACCTGGTGCTTCACGCGCCGCCGTCGAGCATCGCCGTGCAGCCCTCCCGCGAAGGTCTAGGCTACAGTGACCGAACGCTGGAGACGATAAAGCGGATCGGCAAACGTGCCCTCAACGAGATCACCAGCAACCTGCCGGCCCGCAAGCGCGAGGTTTTTATGGCCCAGGTTGGCAAGTTCCCGCGCGGCCGCTTCCACGAGGCGCTCCAGTGCTTCGAGCAAAAGACTTTTGAGGGTATTCCTTTGGATCGCTGTGTTGGCGGCAAGGATGCGGCGGCGCGCTATGCGCTAGTGAAGCTCGGTAATCGCGACGAATACATGAACCCGAAGCTGCATCGGCTGGCCGCGGACTTCTATCGCGAGGGTCGCCGCCTGATACTGCGTCCGCCAAGCGATCGCTGGCAGAGCAGCAATGTGCCGCGTGGCGTTCATATCTACCACCTGCAGAAGGTCGTTCGCATGGTGTCGGGTGTCGAGAAGCCCAACCTGCAGTTCCGTATTGGCGCCGGCAACAAGCTGCATAAGGCGTCGGTTGCGACGAGCCACTGTAACCCGATCGCCACTCTGACGATCGCCCCGAGTCGGACGTCGGCGCTGACCACGTCGCACGGCGGGTTCTTTCTGATCGCCGACAAATTGACGCCCGAGCAGATCGCCGACATCGAATACAAGGCGAAGATGTTCCGCTTTGCGCTGCACTACGCCGTGTCGGTGAAGGCAAACAAGCCGCGCGGCAAGATTGTGACAGCTAAAACCGTCAAAACCGACCTGTTCACACCGTTCAAGAACGGCGGTTCCGCCGGCAAGAAGGGCTACGAGCGATATTACAAGCTGGCGCATCCCACGATCGAGACGCCGGCGGCGTTCATGCCGCTCCAAAGCGAGGCGATCGTTCTTCTCGTCAAGCCGAAAAAGTGCGAAATCGGCCCGATGCAGCCCTCCGTCAAAAAGACGCTGCATGTGATCCCCGCCAATTCGACCGATCAGTTCTATCAGAACTGGTCAACTGACGAGACCGCTATCCCGATCAATGCTGTAGAGCGTGACCGCCTGGTGGTAATGGGCGTGCCGCGGGTCTGCGAACACCTGGTCGCCGAGCTTCGCAAGCGGGTGCAGCCCAAGAACGCCGAATGCGCCTTCACCGCCTACATCGCGCTCTATTCCGACGCCAGCAGCTATTATGGGCGGAACGATGACACGCGGGCGCTGCGGTTCGCATCGACGATGGCGCAGCAAAGCCGACGCCTGGCGTGCGCGGTTTTCATGCAGAAATATCGCTCCTCGCCCGAGCTGGACAAGACGTTTGCTCTCTGGCGCACGGCCCGCGAGTTCTTTGCGGTCAACGTCGGCAAGAAGGTCTGGCTCGATGACGGTGAGGCGGCGCTCTATCTGGACTGCCGCGAGCAGTATCAGCAGATCGTCCGGGATTTCGAGAAGCACCAGCCGACCGAAATGGCGGACTTCTTCAACCGTATCAAGAACAAGACCCTCACCCGCGATGATGTTGCCCACCTGAATTTTCTCTCCAAGGTGCTCAAAGAGAACCGCTGGGGCGATCTGCGGCCGGCCGAGCAGGATCGCTTCATCCAGATGATCGAGGATGAGGGCAAGAACTTCGTTTCGGGCAAAATCCCGAAGCAAAAGGCCAAGTTGAAACTACGCCACTCCACCATCCCAACCCCAACCGATGAAGAGGACGACGAATAATGCGAACGGTAATCATTACCGGCGCCATCGCTGCCAAGGCCAGCATCACGCTGTTCTTTCTCGATGGCTCGACCGAGACCCTGCCCCAGGAGAACTTTCGCACCAGCGAAATTCTGGACAAAGTGATGCCGGCGCTCGCCGCGCAGCATGCCGCAGGCAACCACGACGGCGTGAGCCTTGATCTGGAGCAATTCACCGTTGCTCACAAGATCGCGGCAGCGACGAACGGCGCGTTCACTGCCACCGAGAACATGACCGGCGAGGTCACGATGACTGTCGGCGGGCAGGCGGTCGACGCTACCCCGCTGATCCAGCACGCCGAGCGGGCGCTGCTTGACGGCTCGAAGGGCTTTGGTCGGTTCATGACCAAGTTCGCCGAGATCAAGCGTCAGCACACCTCCGCCGAACTGCTCAAGTTCATGGATAATGCCGACCTGCCTCTCGCCGACGATGGCTCGATCATCGGCTACAAGGTGCTGAAAAAGACCGACGTCGAGGGTGTTTTCGTCGATGGCTGGAGCGGCAAGGTCAAGCAGCGGCTGGGCTCTCTCGTCTACATGCCCGACAGCAAGGTCGACGACAATCGCCGCAACCTGTGTTCCACCGGCCTTCATATCGCTGCCCGCGACTACATCAACGGCTACGGCGGCTATCAGTCGGTTCTGACGCTGGTCAAGATCCAGCCCAAGGACGTGATTTCGGTTCCGATCAACGAAACCACCAAGATGCGGGTCGCGGCCTACCACATCGTCAAGGTTCTGAGCGATGAGGACTCGTTCACGATGAAGAACGACAGCCAAAAGAGTCTGCACGACCTGCCGGCGGCGCTCAAGCTGCTGGAGGAGCTCGTCGCCGGCGATCACACCCCGATCATCGAGCGGGTCGAAGTTGGCGTGCGCGGCGAACACACCATCACCCCGGTCGAGGTTAAGCGCGACCGGATCGAGCGCAAGAAGAAGGCGCGGGCGCCGAAGAAGGTCTCGCGGCTCGAAAAGAAGAAAGCCGAGATCACGGCAAAGGCGCTGCGGATCGAGCCGAAGGACATCCGGATCCTCAATAAGATGATCCAGGCCAAGCCTCACCTTGCTGACCAGGAGCCGAAATACCTGCGAAAGCTGGTCAAGGCGCAGCGAATGCTGGACGACGGCGCATCCCTCCGCACCATCGCAGCCAAGCTCGATATCGACCGTGACGGCCTGTCGCGCAATCTTCTCAAGAAGGCAGCGTAATACCACGCGCAAACCGACGCGCTGCGCGCTATATTGTAAGTCAGTATTGACTGACACAGCGCGCAGCGCTAGGAGTTCCCAATGAACAAGCATGTCCTCGTTCCCGCCGAGAGCTTCGAGATCGCCAGGACTGATGCCGGCGAGCTGGATCGGATCATCAAGGGTATGTCCCTGGGGCAGATCGTTGGGGACGTCCGCAGCCCCGGCTACCCGGAAAGGCTCGGTCATTACCAGTATTCGAACACGGCCGGCATCTTCTTCCCCTGCGACCCGAAGCCGGAAGACATCCACATCGAGGATATCGCGCTCGGCCTGGCGCGGAACCACCGCTTCAACGGGCAGACCAGGCAGCTGTGTCCGACCACCGTGGCTGAACACAGCTATATCGCCTCCTTGATCGTCAAGGGTTCGCCCCAAAAGAAGCTGTGCGCCTTGTTGCATGACTCGCCCGAGGCCTGGATCGGCGACATGGTCCGGCCGCTGAAATATCTGCCGATCATCGGCACGGTCTATTTCAAGATCGAGGCCGGCATCGAGAAGGCGGTCGGCGAGAAATTCGGCCTGCCGACGCCCTTCTTGTCCGATCCCGACATCAAGGAAGCGGACGAAATGATCGCCGCGGTCGAGGTTCGCGAGAGCATCGCCTCGACCACGATCAATCACCTCACCGATCGCCCTGATCTGCGCCGCGACGCCGCGAAGAACTCGGAGATCCGCCTCTACAACTGGGATTCGAAGCTCGCCTACGAAATGTTCATGGCGCGTTTCCGCTGGCTGATGGCCGAGCGCGCGAGAATCGCATGAGCGAGTGGCCCGAACATAGCGCCGAGCTAGGTCGCAAGTCGATGGAGCGGCTCACCGCGGCCGTCGACCGCTACCAGAAGAACGCGATCGGGCTGACCACGCTGAGCGAGACCATCAAGCTCTACCTCACGGCCGACATTCTCTCGGACGTCACCCAGGGCCTGATCGACAACGAAACCTGGAACACAATCTACGCGGTGCGCCAGGAAATGGCGCAAATCATAAAGGCGATAAAATGAACCTCGGACCGACGACCCAAGGCTGGACGCACAGCCTCTCCTTCATGCAGCAAGCCGTGCTGCTGTCGGCGATCCGCGGCTGCGACGGCATGCCCAAGCTGCACAAGCACAAGCCGCTGGTGAAGTGGTATCGGCGGTGCATTTTGCTCTCGGCGTTCGATGGGGTGGCATTGACCGATCCCTGGGCACCTGGCGGCGGATCCTTCACCGGTCCGCTGGCGGAAATGTCTGCCGATACCCTCAAAACTTTCCAGCGCTTCGAGGAACGGGGTCGCGGCCACAAATTCATCTACGACTGGCGCTGTTCGCAGCTTCAAAAGGCGTCCGACGACTTCATGGACAGCCGCGATGAACTGCCGGCCCACTACACCACCCACTTCATGCACGCCATCGAGGTCGTCGGCTACAAGCACCCCGATCTCGAGATCCGCGAGTTCTGGCACGATCTCTACGTCCGCATGGTTCACGCGCTGCACACCTGGCCCGAAACCGAGGCCCAGATGGACAAGCGGCTCGGCGACAATCAGGGCGACTGGGAAGCTCGCGGCGATGTCTCCTGCAACTGCTCGGATTGAACCGATGATCGCCGATCCCTTCGACAAGGACGCCTGGTTCCTGCGCGCCGTCGATGCGGGCGTGGTGCGCGTGGAAAAAGACGGCGTGATCCTGCGGCCGGGCAATTTCTGTCTGAAGGAGATACCGCTCCAGACCCACAAAAAAACGGGGCGGGTCTATTTCAATCTCACCTTCGAGAAAACCACCAAATCGATGCTGGTCAACCGCGCGGTCGGCCTCGTCTACATACCGAATCCGGACAACCTGCCGCAGGTGAACCACATCAACGGCGTCAAGGCTGACAACTGGTTCTTCAAGGCCGGCGCCGTGCCGGAATGCAATCTCGAATGGTCGTCGAAATCGGCCAACGAGAAGCATGCCTTCGCCACGGGCCTGAAATCGAACCGCGGCAGCAACAACGGCAACGCCAAGCTGACCCCGGAGCTGGTCGAAATGATCCGGGCAGCGCCAGCCGACACCCTCACTGCAATCGCGCATGATCTGCGTCTAAGCAGAAAAACGATCACAGACGCCCGCGAGGGCAACACCTGGAGCCACCTATGACCGTAGCGCCGCAAGTTTCGCTCAAGCACGGCAGCAACAGCGGCATCCCGTTCGTTGACTGCTTCATCGTCCATGAAGGCAAACGCTTCTACTCGCGCGGCGTCATCGACTATCCGGACACGCCGCAGAGCCGCGCAATGATCGGCCAGGAGTTTCTGCGCCGCTTGAAGCGCTTCCCGTCTGTCTTCGTCGGCGGATCCCAGGCTCATAAGCCGGTTCACGGCGGCTATCCGTCGGACATCAACCATCTGGTGGCGTTTCATCCGGAGGGCGCGCCGCCGGCTAACCGCCCTGCCCTCTCAATCGTAAGGAACTGATCTATGGAAGTCCTCATCGGCGCCATTTCCATCGTGGTGGTCATCCTCATCGCCATCTGGTTCACCAACCGCAACAAGCCGTCCGAGATCCTGGCTCCGCCGCCGCGCCCCGGCGACAACGTCTAATGCCCTCTTGCGCCTATAGCGCCGGATTCCAGGATGCGATCGAGGGCAGCTACACCTGCCCTCATTCGTCCTGGAGCCTCGACTTTTGGTCGTGGCATGCCGGCAACTTCGCCGGGCACCAGTATCTGTGTGCCTCCCTCGAATTTATCCACGGCCACTTCCAACAGGACTGACCATGCTGATCGCGGGAAGCGACACAGAAACCACCGGCCTGCTCGGGCCTGACGGAACGCCCGGTGATCACCGCATCATCGAGTTTTACGCCAGCCTCTGGGACAGTGCGACGCGAACCAAGGTGGATTCGCTGTTTCTGCGGATGGATCCGCAGCGCTCGATCCAGCCTGGTGCGCAGGCGGTTCACCATATTTCGCTGGCTGATCTGGCGGGCAAACCGCTGTGGAAGGCTGTCGCGGGCGACATTCACACGTTCCTTGGACGTGCTGACCTGGTCGTCGGCCACAACTGGGACGGCTTCGATAAGCCGTTCATTGACGGCGAGCTGGTCCGTGCCGGCCTGGCCAAGACGACAAAGCCGACCTTCGACACCATGACGGAGGGCCGCTGGGCGACGCCGACCGGCCTGATCCCGAATCTCGGTGCGCTGTGCTGGGCCTGCGACGTGCCCTACGACGCTTCCAAGGCCCACGCCGCCGAATATGACGTTGAGGTCATGATGCAGAGTTTCTTCCGCGCCCTTGATTGGGGCTTTTTTCAACTACCCCAGCCCCTCGCTCGCGCGCTCGCGGCATAAGGAGAACCACTTGTTGCTCACAAAGTCCGATTTTTTCGAATCCATCGTTGCGCTCACCGACCAGAAGATACTGGCGCATCTGGCGGCGGCGAATCACACCATCGAGCAGCAGACCAAGGTGCTCGACAATCAGCGGGAGCTGATCGAGGAGCTCCAGAAGCTGCGCCCGGACCGCGCCATCGATGTCAAGAAGCATCGCCGCGTGAAATTCGCCCGCAACAAGAACTGGGGTCAATCCGCATGGCTCGGTCTGCGCGAGAGCATCTGGTTCGCCCCGATCAATTTCCTCGAGATCGTCGGCGTTAAGCTGGCCGGCCTGCTGGTCGGCGTCGTGATCGTCGCCGGATCGCTCGCGATATGGATCCTGGCCCGCCCCGTGCTGCTGGTCTTCGGCTTCAGCGGGTATCTGATCGAAAACCCCAAGGAGATAAAATGAGACCGATCCACTTCGAAGGCGCCCAGATCATCGGGAAACCGAAAAACTGGGACGATGCGAAGGATGGCCAGTGCATCGGCCTGCCGGCGATGGTCGGCGTGCTGCCTAACGGCATGAAGTCCTTCACCTCGGTCTGGAAACCGTCGGATGAGGAACGGATCGCGATCTCCCTTGGCGCGAACATCGCCCTCTCCTCCTTCGGCGTCCAGACGCCCGTGACGCTGTCCGCAGCCGACATCGACGGCCCGATCGTGCCTTTCGCCGACGATATTTCCAGCGAGACAGCGTGATGTCCCACCCGCTATCCGCAGGTCGCTCAGCTACATTTCGATTGTCAGACGATGACGAAACACACACACAACAGGAGACGACGAAAATGAATATCGAAACCGAAGTCGTTGCAAGCACCGACTTGAACGACGATCTGCTCGCCGACCTGGTTCTCGACACCTGCGAGGACGTCACTGATTCCGAGATCATCGAGGCTCTCGGCGGCGACGACCTCGATGCGGTCGAGGTTCTCAACGAGAAGTCCGACGCCCTTGAAGGTCAGACCTCGACCATCGAGGCCACGACCGAAGCCGCTGAGAAGCCGGCGAAGGAGAAGAAGGCCCCGAAGGAGCGCAAAGCTGCTGCGCCGAAGGTCGAGCGTGACCTGAACGCCATCGGCGACGAGTTCTTCCAGCTCGACGTGAACGGCACGGCCGACAAGGCCGCGGTGATCGCGACGCGCCCGACGCAGAAGAAGGTCGCGGAGAAGTTCGACGGTCTGTTCACGTCGATCGCCGCCGGCCGTCATCCTTCGATCTACACGATGGTCTGCTTCCGGGTGCTCGAAGCCGCCGGCGAAGTCACCTCCTCCGACCTCGTCGCTGCGATGAAGGCGTCTGCCAGCCGCTCTGGTTCGGCCTACAGCGAGGGCACTGCGCGCTCACAGGTCGGGCAGATGATGAACCTGTTCGATGTCGTCGGCATCGCGCAACGTTCGGGCAACAAGCTGACCTTCAACAAGGACAGCAAGCTCGCCGAGCGTCTCGCGGCGCTGTGATCGAGATAGGGCGGGTCCCGCAAGGATCCGCCCTTGCTTCGAGCGTTTTGTTGGACGGTGACACGGATTAGGGGCCTCTTTCTTTGCTCCCGTGCATACCCGGCGGGAATTATCCCTCGGTCACCTTCCTGCAAAGCGCTTTCGGGGCCGTGTTTTGACGTTGACCGCGCGAAAATCGGCGTTGCTCTGAAGGCGGCGCCGATACTGCCCCAACGAATATCGGGAAGTGACCTGGTGGCCCCACCCGCGCAAGCGGATATGTCAGCTTCAAGGTTACGAGGGCCGCGCAAGATTTACGATCCCCAGCCGTGGGAACATGGGCGTAAGCGAATCCCAGCCCTGGGAACATCGGCCGCCCGCTCGCCGGCGTCATGGCGAGCAACCTTTTGGAGAAACTGATGCCTGAGCCCGGAACCATGCACTACGCGCCGGAAAAGCTGCGAATCTGCCGCATGAACCTGCGCAAGGGTCAAGCAACCTTGAGCCTGGCGCGGAAAAACGGCTTTTCGCGCGACACGCTGGCCCTGCTGGAGTTCTTCTTCGGGGCGCTTCTCGACGAGCTTTGGGAAGCCCAGGAAGACCTCAAGGCTGCGCGGAGGCACTGGGCATGATGACCACCGAACCTCATCCTCGCCCCCAGCCAGCCAGCGCAAGTGAACTTTTGCCGTGTCCGTTCTGCGGGAAACCGGCGAGCCGCCAAATCGCGAACACCGGGACATGCTGGGTTTGCTGTTCGTCATGCGACGCCGAAGGGCCGCTTTCGCATGACGAAGCGAGCGCAGTTGTAAAATGGAACGCCCGCTCCCCTAAATGGGAATGCATGACGTGGGTCGAGCGGCAATTGCCAAGCCCGCGCAAGGTCATCGCCGAATCGAACGGCCATCACTGGATTGAGCGCTTCAACCTCGTCTGTTGCCGTGACTGCGGCTTTGTGCGCCGGGCTGACGATCAGAACAAGCCGTGCAAGGGCGTCGTCAAGGTCGAGTTGCGCGCTCCTGCTCGGTGCGACGTGCTCAGTGAAAGTGTGGCCGATGAGTTGCGAGAACTTCGCGGCGTAGTCGAGGCTGTGCGAGGCGACCGTGGCGTGTTGCGAGTATCGGGCACGCGAGGGGACTCGCAAGACGTTGGTGTGATTGGCATCAAGCCGTTCTTTGAGATTATCGACCGCGCGATTGCCGCACTTGCGCTGCCATCGGCAATGTCGGGATGCGGCTGGCCTGGCTGCGAAGACCCGAATTGCGACTATGGGCGAGGCCCGAACACTGACCCGCTCCTCGATAGCCGCAATCCTAATCACGGCCGGATCGGCGGGCTGCGCGAGGGAACATCGGCCAACCAAGGAGGCAAGCAATGAGCTTGGGTCATTTCTTCGACGGCAAATACAGGTCTAATTTTGACCAGCGCGTTCCTCCTTTCGAAAAAGGCGATCGTCTCAAGCTGGTCCAGATGGGCAAAGACCCCTGCCCGATCGAGCCTGGCGCCGAGGGCACGGTGATCATCCCGCCGGTCTGGTTCCAGGATAATTGGCAGGTCTGTGTCAAATGGGACAACGGGCGCTCGCTGAACTTGGTCATACCACCTGACGAAGCGGTGAAAATAGGTTAAGGTTCCGTTAACCTTTGTTTCACGTGAAACGTTAAATAGCGATGCCGTTTTTTCGCTAAAGGACGACCTTTGTCCGTGGCCCCTCCCCGAACCGGCGGGCCGGATCGAATCCAAGGTCGGATTGCACCCGCCGGTTCGAAAAGAGGATCGCCGCGGTCGGGAGGCGACGGTGGCGACCACGATTAATTCTGGCCTCGCTAGATCGTTCCAAAGCGACGTCGCTGAATAGCGACTTCGCGTTATCGTTCGGACCCGGCCGGGATCGAGCAGCGCGAGTCGGCCTTGCGTTAGATCGCGCTCGACGCACACAGACAGCACTTGAGCGCCCCGTCGCTCAGTGAGCTTCCCTGAGCGTCGCAGTTCCCAGCAAGTTCCTGCCGCATTCCTCGTTTTTTCGTGTGATCGTCTTAAAGCGACATAGCGAAAGAGGGAAAAAACGATGGCGTTTTTCTATTCCGAGCAGCGCGAGCCGTTCACCGGATCTGTGGACTTTCACAAGCTGAACGCGGTCAAAGGCTACCTGGGGCATTACGACAATCTCCTGTTCCTCACGTTTATGTCGAACAAGGGGACCTTCCAGGAGAAGGCCCAGGCTCGCAAAGAGCTGGTAATCTGCGAGCGGAAGCTAAAATGGTGGCAAAACCACCCTAATTACGTCCAGAACGAGGTTCTGGCGGGTATCGACAAGTTGAAGGCGGCATGGAGCGCGAAATGACGATAGGGCGAAAAGACGAAACGCTCCGATACGGGGAGTTTCGGGACAACCGGCAGCGCTTGTTCGACGTGGTCAAGCACGAGCACGGATCTCTAACCGTGCAAGAGCAGGATACCGGCGTGTATTGGCACTTCGAGCCGCCGATGTCTCTGGCGTTCCTCATGGCCGACCTGATGCGCGAGCGGAAGATGCGCAGCGCGGTTGGTTTGGTGATCTCAGGGCACATGCCCAGCGGGCCGGCGACCATGCGCTGGGTCGTGAAATAGCGAAAGGACGAAATAGCGATGCCTGTTTTTACCGCGAAAGCGATCGCCTACGACGCGGCGCATCAGCGCCTGGCCGAGGTCGAGGTTCGTCATGAGGACGAGGAATACGCCGCCGTGAAGGCGCTGCAGGCGGTCAAGAACACATCCCAGGGCGCCTACTGGGTCACCATCGAGCTCCAGATCAGCTAAACTCCCAGCCGATCCCAGCCGCAATCCACGTTTTTTCGCTGCATCGTGAAATCGTTCTTTAGCGAATAGTCGCTAAGACGAAATCACGGTGAAACGAAAATGCACACGGAATCAAGGGTTTGGGATAAGGAAGCCGTTCAGAGCCTGATCGCCACCTCCGATAAGGCGCTCGCGCGCGCCCTGTGGCTGATCTTCCAGCGTCAGACCGCGGCCGAGCAGTCCGCGCTGCAGACCATCGAGCATAATGGTCGCGGGTTCACCGGGACCGACGCCGAGTTCCTGTCTGACGTCGCCCGCAAGCTGCCCCGCTACAACAACCGAATGACCGTGCGCCAGATCGCCAAGGTGCGCCCGAAGATGAAGAAGTATTGGCGCCAGCTCCTCGAGGAAATCGAGGCAACGGGAAAAAGCGTTTGCAAGAAAGCGCCCAAAAGCGCGAAAGCATTGCCGCTAAAAAGCGAAATGGCGATACCGCCCCAAAGCGACATCGCCAATTCGTCTGACCGTGCAACCACGAACCCGCTTTTTGGCGCGTTCGCTTTATAACGATGCCGCTATTTCGTCCTGTGCCAAGCAGGAGAGGGGAGCGCTACGCGCCAGGTCGGCGCGTGGCGGGCGAGCCAGGGTAACACGACAGCCAGGGTAATCGAGCCGATCGCCATCCCAATCTCGATCTTGGTCGGCTGAGAAAAGGCGAGAGGGGATCCGATCACGAAAAAGTTGTTCAAGGAGTAGCTAATGCCGGTGTGAAGTAGTCCATGCACCGACCCGAAAAGCATCGCGATGGTCACGATCCCGAAGGTTATGGCCCAATAATTGCCCCCGCCAATGAAATGGTAGAGGAGTGCGCTCACCGGAAGGGTAACGCCAAGCGCCACGATCGACCAAAAAAGAGCAGCGGAAAGCCGGGGAGGGTCGGTTTCGGACGGCGTCGTCTCGACGGTCATGTCGTTCTCGTCGCCGCGCGCTGATTCGGGCCATACGTCGCAGCCAAACATCAGGAGCTCGCCGGCGGTGTGATCCAGATCGGTTGACATCTGGTGAAGCGCCGCTCGATTTAGCGGTAAGAGGGTATTTTCATGGGCATAGAGGCTGGTTGCTTCTTGCAGGCGCTCCCCAAGCCTTGTTTTGAGGCTGTGGAACTCGCTGACACTGTGGAATGACATCTTGCGTCCGCCTTTTCTATAACTACCGTTCTTGTTTTGTATCAGATTGTCGGGTATTCCGAAAGAATCATTTCTGCTATTCCGAAAGTATTTGGGCGATTAGGCTTTAGCGAATTCGTTATTCCGCTAAAGCGCGATCCGATCTACAATGCCCGCCACGATTCCGTCAATGGCTACTTTGGTCCGGATTCGAGAAAAACGTAGTTCCCCCCGTTGCTTAACTGCATCACCTCATGCCCGTAATTCTACGGGAAGGAAGGAACAACCCGATGAAACCGAAGAAAGTCGATTTCGCCGACTTCGACCAGCGACCAAAGATCAGGTGGTGTCCCGATCCACACCGCAGGTCGCGCGTGATCCCAAGCAAAAAGCTCTACCGACGAAAACCCCGGACCCCGATCCGGGGTTTTCATTTGTGGTAGCTGATCAGGCTGGAACGTATTGCCGCGATCAAAGCTGTCATGGGGAGCTATACTAGAAGTAGCGAAACAGACACAGCGCAAGGATACAAAGTGAGCCTTTTGACCCTCGACCACGTCACCAACCAGCCCTTGACCGCCGGCGATGCCGGAATCATTCTCAAGGAAGACGGCACGTTCCGAATTTTCAATCTGCACGAGAACATCGACCCGCAAAATGTGACGGACACGCAGAAAATGCAGATGAAGAAGCTGATGGCGCTCGCCGTCGCTCTTCAGGTGCCGCAGGTCATGGATCTGCTCTACGAATGCGCTTCCGATCCCGAGATCGTCGGAAGTGTTCTTGATCTTGGTCAGAAACACTGAGGTCGAAATGCCAGGACCGATGAAATCCCGCTATGCGGAGCTAAAACGTGTGGCGGAAAGCCTCGCGGCCGTCGATGTGACGGACGAGAAACTGCCGCGCGTGATCGGCAGACTGCGGCGCCAGGCCGAGAAGGCGCTCGCCTTCAAGCAGGCGCCCCGCAACAACAACATGGCCGGCGCGCGCGAGGCTGCGCGGCTGGCCACCAAGAACAAGGCGGATGCGTTTCGCGCCCGGATTCTGCCGGCGATCGCCGAGGCGCGAAAGGGCGGCGCCGAAACTGTGCGCGAGATAGCCGACGCTCTGAACAAGGCGGAGGTCAAAGCGCCGCGGGGCGGCGCCTGGTCGGCCGGCAGCGTGTTCCGGTTCCTTAGCGGGAACTAAACTGCCACTAGACACCCAGTTTTTATTTGCGTAGTGACATTAGTCAGCACTGACTAACAACGAGGACACAGCACCAATGGATCTGTTGCGAAACCTGTTTCGAC